>VGZN01000208.1 GCA_016872635.1 Planctomycetota bacterium
TTAAAATTCGATTCGAAGAAAACCGATGACTACTCACCCTTAAAACAGGTCAGCAAGGTGGATGCCCCCACCTTGCTCGTTCATGGTGACAAAGATGAACTCGTACCACTCTGGCACAGTGAAAAGATCGACGCTGCGTTTACCGAGATCGGGGTACCGAGCAAGCTGGTCGTCATCAAGGGTGCCGCGCACGGATTCAATGCCGAAGGGAACAAAGTTATGTTCACTTCGATGCTCGACTGGTTCCGTCAACACTTGACGCCGTGACTGACTCACCGAATCCCAACTCTTGGAAGCGGTCCGGTTGTGTTTATGCAGGCTGAAAACGAAGTATTTCACCAAGCGGGTTAGCTCAAGCCCAACTGTTCCCAATCTTCGAACGTGTTTAAAACGCGTTGAACTACCGCTTGCGTATCTTCAGCGTGGCTTTCGCCCGGGAAGACAACAGCATCGACCGCCTCCGCCATCGGGATCGAAGGGGACTTTACACGATGCGGAACTGGAAGACCAGATCCTGAATCGACCCGCTGCATCATTTCTGCTTCGCGTTGACTAAGGGTTTTTACGGCGTCGGACAAATGTTCCAAGCGGCTTGCTAGATCATGAATTTGTACAGACTTCTTGCGATGTTCAGCAGATTTGGCTTCGAGTCGCTGCGTCAACTCATCCACGGAGACCTCCATCGCACCCTTCACATTCGAGAGTCGATCGATGGTTCGTTGCAGTTCATCTGCCAGATGCCGGTTCTGGCTCAACCCTTTCGTTTGAGCATCTAATTCCATGGTCATTTGGTCGAGCTGCAATCGAATCGCATCGCGACGTTCGATCACATTCTCAAGATCTCGCCGTGATGCCACCTGCAACTCAGACAATTCATAGACAACACGTTCCTGCTCGAGTTTGCGCTCCGCCAAGTCGTTCCGGATCTGCGCTAATTCGCTCTTTTGTGACTCCCATTCTTGCTTCTGATCGCGAACGGCTCCTACCAAGGCCGATTTTTCTTCCTCAAGTTCCAATTTGGAGGAACGCAATTGCTCCAGTTCCCCATGCAGCAATCCTTTCTCCACTTGCAAATCTTCGAGCGACGACTTCATGGCAGAGAGGTTTTGTGTGGCGATTTCAGCATTTCGTGCATACTCCACTCGTATCATGTCCAATTCACACACGAGCTCACTCTTTTCGGCCAGTAGACGATTCTCCTCGGCTTGGAGTTCCTCCGCTGCTTCATGAAGACGCTGCATCCCTTGCTCCAGCTCATCCAAATCACGCTCGAATTTTGTGCGGTTCGCATCGTACTCGGCTTCCATCCGCTGGGTATTTTTGTTCAGTTCGGTACGACGTTCCTCAAGCGTTGCAATCTCTTCCCCCAGTGCGGCTTTGTCCTTTTTCGCATCATCGACATCGTAATGGAGTCGAGCGAGATCCCCTTCTAAGTTCTTCAACTCCCGCGATAGAGCCGAGGACTTTTCTGTCTGCTGCTGGAGGATTACGTTGAGTCCTGCTATCTCATCGGACAACAGTCGTTTCACAACGTCCAATTCGGAGTTTTGCGATCGAAGCTCATCCAACTGTGCACCTAGGTCCACCTGGTGGCCTCGCAGGGCGACGAGTTCCTGCTCCAAAGCAGCGATCGATGCCTGATGTTTCTTCCCCAAGGACTTCCAACGGGACATCAGCGAAGAGAGACCTTCCAGTTGAGAGGCAATCTCTTCGGTTTGACGTGCACTGATGCGTCGTCGGGGGTCTTCACCAAGTCCGCGGACCGTTCGATCGTAAAAAAGGCTGATCCCAGCAAGCATCATGACCACTGCGCCGCCTAAATTGCTCAAGGCCACTTGCTGACTTGTCGTATCCCACGTGATGACCGCCATATTCGCCGCGAGCAGCAAGGAAGTCCCCAGTCCGAACAGTGCCAAGGTGATTCCGCTGGGCAGGTGATCGCGGAGCCGACGTGGAGCGATCTCATTTCCCCAGCTTGAAACTCGCTCGCTATATTCCCGGATTGTCTGTTCGATTCGAACCGCAAGCGGATCGTGGAAATCGAGCTCGGCGGATGTCTCGGAGACCACAAAGGCTTTTGAAACAAGCTCGCTTCCATCACGAACCGGCAACGCCACAGGCGCATCGTTCTCCATCACCCCCGGAAGTTGATACCGCGAGTGCGAGATTTGATGGATCGATTCGACAAAATCGGACTTCATGATTCGGAGATCCGTAAGCCTATGCGGGAAGCGTACCGAACCCCTTATCGGACAAATCCACTTAACCTAGCCATCTTTCCTGACCGCATCTTTTTGCCTTCCCCTCTGAGAATCCGCTACAAACGCTACAATCGTTACAGAGGCACATGGCAAGCGTCGAGAGCGGCCAAGTTGACTCGTACGAGCGATTGAAATAACAGATGGGTGACGGACGATGCGATCAGGCTGGAAGATATTAGTGACCGCTCAAGCGTTCGCCGTGAGTGGAGGCGATGCACGACGCGAGCTCGAGGCTGCTGGATGCGAGATCGTCCATTCGAATTCCTGGGGGCCACTCGCCGAACCGGATCTCGTCGCACAAGCACACGACATCGACGCAGTGATTGCAGCTACGGACCCTTACGTAAGAAGCGTCTTTGAATCGCTACCGAATTTGAAATTGGTTGCCAGGTGCGGGGTGGGAATCGACTCAGTCAACTTGGCCGATGCGAGTACGGCAGGAGTTCTAGTCACCAATGTCCCGTTTGCGATGACAGATGCTGTTGCCGATTACTGCATGGGATTGCTACTGACCATGGTCCGCCGCATCCATGAAGGTTACAACTGCATGCGACAAGGGGAGTGGGCCGAATTCCCAGGAGTCGAATTGCGAGACAAAACACTTGGACTGATCGGCTTTGGGAAAATCGGCCAAGCGGTAGCGGATCGAGCCCTTGGATTTGGATTGCGCGTGATCGCGTTCGATCCTGCGGTGGAACCGACATCGTTACCCGAGTGGGTGACTGAACGATACAGCCACGTTGCATTCCATTCGCTCGAGGAAGTTCTATCCCAATCGCACTTCGTTTCCGTGCATGCTCCCAACAATCCATCGACCAAGCATTTGATCAACGCGGATACGCTCAAGACGATGCGGCCCGATGGATATCTAATCAACACTTCGCGAGGTGCCTTGATCGACGAGATAGCACTCATCGATTGTTTGACCAAGGGTGAGATTGCAGGCGCTGCGATCGACGTTTATGAACGAGAACCGCTGCCACCGAAACATCCCCTTCGAACGACTCCGCGACTCCTCCTGACACCGCACAACGCTTTCAATTCGCGGGAAGCTGCAATTCGAATGAGCTGGGGATGTGCGTATCCAATCCTTGATGCCATGCAGCACAAAGTCCCCAAATTTTTGTGCAATCGCGATGTGCTCGAATCGACAATCCTCCGATCCCCTATTCGGAAATAGAACCTGAGTACCACGAAGCATGACGTCCAATTCCCACATTTTATTTCCACCTATTTCCTAAGAACGAACCGTATTCACCATGCGTAAAAACTCCGTCAAGTCCGCGTTGAAGGCAGGCAAAGCCCAAGTTGGGACGTGGCTATCCTTGTCGAGTCCCACCGCTGCCCGTTTCATGGCTCGGTCCGGATTTCATTGGTTGACGCTTGACATGGAACACAGCAGTGCTGGATGGGAGACCGCTTCACAGATTTTTGGTGCGGTCGCTGATGCTGGAAACACACCATTGATCCGAGTTCCTTCGATATCGCATGAAAATGCAAAACGAGCCTTGGATTTGGGGGCCCATGGGATCGTATTCCCGATGTGCAACACTGTTGAGCAAGCACAACTGGCGGTTTCCGCATGCCTTTACCCACCTGCGGGGACACGAAGTGTCGGCGGAAGCTCGCACGCATTGAATTTTGGTTGCAAGGCGACGGAGTATTATCAGCAAGCCAACGAAGAGATACTCATCGTCGTCCAAGCGGAACATATCGATGCTGTCCGACGGATCGAAGAGATTCTCGCAGTCCCTGGTATCGATGCGGTCTTTGTCGGCCCAAACGATCTCTTGGCGTCAATGGGAAAGACACCACAGATGGAAACAGACGATCCCGAATTTGTCGATGCCCTTCGTCGAATACGGGTCGCGGCCGTGAACGCCGGAGTCGCACCAGGGATCCACGTGGCGGATGCAGAAGCCGCCTCGCGGAGGCTTGAGGAAGGATGGCGATTCATCGCTATCAGCAGTGAATTAGGGTTCATGAACAGCGCGGCTTCTCAAACCGTTTCGCAACTACTCGGACGTGGTGCTGGCGAATTATCGAGGTACTAGATCCACAAAATCCCAAACCGATAACGCATTCGGATCGATCGCTGGTCGTGTTGGTGTTCTAGAAGTCCAGCTGGCAACGCATTCCAAATGCGCTCGTTTCAGCATGGATCAATGGTGTATCTTCGACGATCCCATTTCGGATACGACGCGAATTGCTGCTCGAGTGGATGTAGTTGAACACACACTTGCAATAGGGGTTTACATACCAATTTACGCCCGCAGTAAAATTATCCATATCGCCACCCCGCACGTTGCGATCTAGCAGGTCCAGATAAGACCAACGAACGGCGAGTTCCCAAGCTCCGATTCCGCCCCCCGACTTGCTCACGCTGTGGAGCGGTTTCACTCGGTCGATCGCACCCGCCTTGCGATCGTACGGACGATGCTCACCTGTTAAAAAATATCCGATTTGCGAATACCCACCCCACAGTAGTGCGTTTCCAACTGAGTCCGTATCAATATGCTGCGCCATGAACTCGGACTGCCACGATAATGGGCCTCGAACCCATAGCGATTCCGTGCCATAGGTGTTGATCAAGTTCACTTTGTCCAACAAACCTGTGTCCGCAAAAAACGGCGTGCCATTGGCGACGGTACCTACAGGTTGGCCGCTAGTCCCACTGGGACCGGACGGAAAGAACTCGCCAACAAAAATCTCGGGGATGCTTCTGACGCGTGTGCGATCGTAAGGAGGTGCATTTAAATAGTACCCCAGTCCTAGATGAAGATATCGATCACCGCAATCTTCGTTGTACCACAGCAAATGGGTTAATCGCCCAGCCATCCCATTGCCACCGTCAGTGCTTATCGATCCACCGTATTGGTCTTGACCCGTTCTGAAGTACGACATTGCCCACGTCGACATCAAATCCTCGGCGTTGTCGTAAAACCCAATCCCTATATGCCGGAAGGGAACGAATGCTTGAAATACTCCTGCTCATTCCATAAACGTGGTATACCGAAAGCTACTCACTGCTTCGAGCGAAAAAGGCTGCTTCCATTGACCGACCCGAATGGTTCCGAGTGGCCCCGCTTGTTTGAAATCCACCCACACATCGGTGAACGTCGGACGCCCGAAGAATCCGAAATCCATTTGTAGGAAGTAATCCATTCGGTCCGTGACGGAGCCTTTTGCACTCAATCGAGCGCGTCGAAAATCAGCTCCGTTTTCGATCTTTCCGTAGGCATCGAAGCTTCCAGGGTCCTGACTGAAGAGAACTGCGTCCGCTTGAAAAACACCGTTGATTTGCACACTTGGAAGTTTGGATGCATCCGCTTTTGCTTTTTTAGCTCCCTCTTGCAGAACCTTCAGCTTTTCGTTCAGTTCGTCAGCTTGGCGTTCCAATTCAGCGAAACGGCTTTCGTAGGGCTCGGAGCCACTTGACGGCTCCTGCCTTTTTTCCAGGTCAGATGCATCAACGTACCCGCTCGCGCGAGTCAGTGCGGCAGTTTCTGGTCCGGTGTACTGGGTTTCGCGAGGCCGGTCGTCAGGAGGTCGGGTGTCACTGGCTAAGGCGACAATGGCCTGCTGTGAGAATACCAGCGAGGGATGGAACAAGCACACGCACAGCGCGGCGATAGCAAGCTTTCTTCGAGAAATCATTTTGAATCGATCCGGGGAGATTCGTTCAGCCAATTCTTCTTCGACTTTACCGGTCGTATCGATTATCCGGACTGCAGTGCATGAAACTCAGTTTTCCTTTTGAGCAAAAATGCCGTACTAAGCTCGAAAATAATTAAAGCCACGACGGATTCGGCAAAGTGGGAAATGGTGGCAAGGGAGCCCCTACGAAAGTGAAAGCCATTCCCACGATTGCTGGCGTTGTCTGCCACAACCATAAATAAATCGTAGAAATTTATGCTTGAAATCCGCGTGGCATAAATTCAGTCCTATGTTGTCGCGTCTGCTAACTCGAGCCTCATCAAGAATTTTATCAATGCTTTCCGCCGGAGTCACACAACATTCTCCGGACGCACCTGTCATTCACTTGGTCGAGGATGATCAGAATACCCATGAACTGGTGAAATCGTACCTCCAAGGCAAGGGGATTGTTCTCACCCATGCGTACAACGGAAAAGAAGGGCTTGAAAAAGCAATAGGCCTGAATCCGGACATGATCATCCTGGATTACGACCTTCCCGAGACGGATGGACTGTCGGTACTGAAATCGATCCGATCTTCGAAGACAGGTGCCAAGACCCCCGTGGTCTTCCTCACTTCCAGTGAAAGCCAGTCGTTGATCGATAATGCTTTTTCCGAGGGAGCCGTAGACTTCTTGCGGAAACCGATATACCCCTCGGAATTCCAGGCGAGAATCCGCTCCGTGTTACGCACACAAATGCTACTAAATCGACTTCGATTTTTAGCTCACAATGACCCGCTGACAGGCGTACCGAACCGACATGCGCTCAAGCAAGTCTTGGAATACGCTTTTGAGCATCCCGATGAATACACTACCCCCTATGCGGTATTGCTGATGGGGATTGACCGACTCTCCACGATCAATCACTTGCTAGGAACTGCCGCAGGAGATGAACTCATTTGCTGTATCGCATCACGACTGCAGGGCGTTTTATCCACATCGACGGCTTTAGAAGGATGCTGTTCTCAGCACTACCTCGCTCAATACGGTGCGGACCAGTTCATTTTGATTTTATCGGGGGTTGAAGGCAATCGCTCGGCGATGCAGATTGCTGAATGCATCAGCGAGGTATTGAGCACCGGCTACCAATTGGCAGGGACCCATCACTTCGCCAGCGTTAGCGTCGGGGTCTGTTTCAGTTGCGACCCCAAAACATGCTTTCCAGACTTGATGCGCTGCGCCAATATATCCTTGCAAGAAGCTAAGAAAGTTGGGCGAGGCGAAATCAAGCTTTATGACGATTCGATGCAAAATAATCTCAAGGAGCGAGAGAGCCGTCAAGATTCTCTGCGCGCCTCGGTGCGCAACCGAGAGCTTCAGATGCTCTACCAGCCGATCATGAACTTGCAAACCTGGCAGTACGATTCCGTGGAAGCCATTGTACGATGGGATCATCCACAGCATGGTGATATGCCTGAGAATCACTTCATGCCGCTGATGCATGAGAGAGGGCTTCATAAAGAAATTGGAGAATGGACACTTTCGACTGCTTGCCAACAGTCTTCGCAATGGTTCTATGAATCGCCAGCCGATGCACCAAAACGCGTCAGCATCAATGTGACGCATGCACAAGTCAAGCAGCCCCGCTTTTTGGATACCGTGATCAGATCCGCGCAGCGAGCGCGACTCCGACTGGACAAAATCCAGTTGGAGGTCTGCGAGTCGGGACTCACCGTCGAAGACCCCGAAAGCGTCGCAGCGCTTCATCGATTGCGAAATGCCGGAATCCGCGTCGTCGTCGACAACTTTGGAACCGCGATTTCCAGCGTTAAAACACTTGGAAAATTCCCCGCCGAAGGGTTCAAACTCGACAAGCGGCTGATCACTGAGTTTGAGAACAACAGTCACTCAGCGAGTTTAGTGCAGTCTTTGGTTTTCGAAGCAAAAACACAGCAAGCCACTATCATCTCCAGCGGTATCGAAAAAGAGTCCCAGCTCAAGCAATTGGTTGCTTGGGGATGTCGCCACGCACAAGGCGATTTCTTTTCAAAACCACTCCCGGCCGACGAAGTCTTGAACACTATATCGCACTGGAACACCAATGTACGCTCAGCGGCGCGTGCTGCATTTGGCTCGCGAAGGGGCGATCATCCCGCCATGAGTTAACCGCTGATTTTTTCACCTTGAGATCGCACCATGAATTTGACTCCAAAGTTAGTCTTACACGTCGATGACGACCCTGCAGAGTCGAAGCTGATTTCGTATCATCTCAAAAAGCACGGCTACGAGGTCGTCAGCGTCCAGGATCCGAGCTTAGCAATGGAGACCTTGATACGGACAGGAGCTCGTGTCGTCTTACTCGATATCGATATACCGCACAAAGACGGCTTAACGCTTCTCAGGGAGATAAAACTCCGCGATGCGGGCATACAAGTGACGATGTGCACCGGTATGGTATCGATGCAAACCGTGCTGCGTTCGACGTCGCTCGGTGCCGAGGGACTCATCTTCAAACCCCTACGCGATCTCAACAAAATCTCTGAAGCGATCGATATTTCGTTCAATAAGATCGAAAAATGGTGGGTCGGACTCGCAGAATGGAAGGAGCGAAATCGCGAAGTGAATAATATTGCCGACAGCGAACAAGCATTCCAGTCGCTCGCGACCAACCGCATCCAGATTGGACTAGGTATTGCCGATCAATAGCGATATTGGCGTTTACTACAAAGCACTAGTTTCAGCGGTCAGACAACTCAATTTTAAGGTAAAC
>VGZN01000209.1 GCA_016872635.1 Planctomycetota bacterium
GAATCCAACGATTTCCAGCGTTCGGAGACGCTGTATACCCCGTTCTCTTTTTTTATGTCGAGAAGTACCGAGCCGTGATTTTCACCAGAGGATATGAAAACACCGTTGTCGAGCCAAACTGGACACGCGGTGTTGCAACCGTAGTCCGTTTCAAAGGGGTAGGTCCAAAGGTTGTCGCCATTCTTTGGATCGATCCCCGTCACGCATGTGCCTGTGAAACTGATGACTTGTGAAGTACCTGCAATATCCATCAGCACGGGAGAGGAGTAGCCTGCGTGCCCGTTGCCGCTTGTCCAAAGCCGTTTACCATCGGTGATAGAAAAAGCCACCACAGCGGCTTCGGCACCGCCAGCGTGAACGATCACGCGATCTTCCACCACTAAAGGAGAGCATGACATGCCGTAGTCCGACGGATTGGCAGAAAGCTCTTCCATCACATCTTTACGCCAATGAATCTGGCCCGTTGCCGAATCCACCGAAGTGAGGATCCCCTCACCGCTGTATACGTAGGCACTCGATTCAGAGATCGTCGGCGTAGCTCGCGGTCCATCACCCATAGAATTTTTGTAGGCCTGCCCCAGCTCGGTTTTCCATTTCTCTTTACCCGTAGCTGTATTCAGGGCTACCAACCATTGTTTACCGTGGGCGTTCCATGTCGTCAGAGCATTATTACCTTGAACTGCAATCGCGGACATTCCGACTCCACCGGGAACTCGCCATCGAATAGAAGGTCCCGATTCCGGAAACGCATCGATGAGTGAAGACTCACTAGAATTGCCGTTTCTTTTTCTGCCGAGAAACTGAGGCCAATCCTCGGCTTGAATTTGCAAACAACATAGATCCGATACGAGCCACGCAACCGTCAGCTTGACTACGGAAGAATATGCCATCCTTGATCCCTTTTCTTGTACATCAATCTACAGGAACTGAAACTCTCGGACTATGAACAATCGCTCATGATACCGCAAGAATGCATGTTTTATCAAGAAATGAAGGAACTGGCTTAGGTCGTGAAAGGTTGCAATCAGTGGAACTTCGATTTTCGCTATACGCGACGGCCGAATGACGTCGAGCACGAGTCCCATTTTTTCAAATGCCAAAATCGTAATCCAGCTGATATTGAGCTCCCGCCACTGGTGACCATGCGCTGCCGCTCGTGGGTCCGCATGATGATTGTTGTGCCAGCCTTCCCCATTGGCAATCAAACCGACGATCCAATTGTTTCGGCTACTCGATTTTTCCGCGCATTTGATAAAGCCACTTGAGGGCGGTATTCATCATTGTTTCGCCAGCGCCAACTTCTGCCGTTGCGACTTGGGCGTCCGCGCCGTATCCACCTTCCGCGGCCCCTTCGATCGTTGGAAAGTACTGGTGGTACCCATTGCTATAACCGAAGAAAAATAATTGCTTAGTACGAGATCGGTCGCGTAGTCGGTTAGCGTGTTGGCAGAAAAATTCCCCCGATCCTCCCACAATGGCAATCTCCTGATTGAGCAGAGCGACCGTCAGTCGCGGACGGATACCTTCTTGATACTCGTCGGCAAAATTGGCGACGAGTTCTGGAAAAAATGCTAAGCCGTAGGCGCCTAGGATCAGTGGATTTCGGAAATCAGTCCGAGACTGAAACACGAATCTCTCTTCGCGAATTTTGAGCGAAGGGGATGGTACGAGCGCTGGAGTAAGGGACTGTGAGAGTTTCACCGCTTCGCGTCCTAACGCTTTTCCATAAGCGATATGATCGCCGTGCGGGCCCCGATTGGTGGACAAGTCCCCTGAGGCTCCTTGCATGAACACGGCGATGCCTCCTCGTTCTGTTTCGACGGCTTGACGGATTCCCGCGACATAATCGGATGAGAACTTGAGAGTCTCCGCTGGAATACTTGTTGGGTGGGCTGTGAAATTGACGAGCAAGGCGATGGGTGCATCGTCGTAAACTCGATCGAATCGCATGATACTCAAGGTCGGATCGATCGGGGCGGGTTGCAGTTTTGAGTGACGGTTGCGGTTAAAATCGATGAGTTCGGTAGAGCCGACGGCAAGTTTTGCTGGAGTCAACTCCCGATTGGCCTGCAAGATACTCTCCACAATGCCATCTTCAAGTTCAGCGTTGTAGCGAATGGCAGCGTCGAACCGGCCTTTGCCTCTCCCTCGTCGGTCTGTCAACTCCAGGACCGGGCCATGGTGCGTGTGTGAGCCAGCAATAAACGAATGTTCGATTCCTGCTTCGTCGCGGATACGATCGCGAATCCTTTGCAGAGAGGCTTCCGCGGGCGAACGACCAAGATCCAACCCCACGATTGCGAGCTTCACTGAGCCTGCTTGGATAACGACAGTCGACGCAAAGATCGGATCCAGCGTTCCCTCGGAGAGGTTCGCATGGCGTGCGCCGTATCCCCACATCGGGACAGGCTCCTTTGGGGTGACATCGACGCGCCCTGTTCCGACGAGAAGATCAGCAGCAACCAGCGGCGAAAAACCTAGAACCGCAACCAAGTTGAAAAAAAGTCCAGTAGTGGCAAAAAGTAATCTCATGGAAGTGCCTTTATCGTAACATCTTGGAAAGGAATACTTCTACGATGAATCCACAGCATACACCGTGACAGCATACACGATGCAGGGGCGCTCGCTCCAATTCCTGCAAGGGCAAGATTAAACTAAGTCGCTATGACCTATTTTTCCCGTGACCGAATTGTTTACATCATCTTAGCCTTTTCGATGTCGGTCGGGTTGGTATTGCAGTACTTTTATTGGCCTCATTTGCCTCTGCGTGTTGCCACCCATTTTGGAGCCGGCGGACAACCAGATGATTGGATGGATAAGAGCCATGCAACGATCATACAGTGTGGGTTGCAAGCGGTCATGCCTCTCTTTTTTGTCGGAATTGGATGGGTGATCCCTCTCTTTCCAAATTCCATGATCAACTTGCCCCACCGTGAATACTGGTTAGCCCCAGAACGCAGAGCGCGGACACTGGGCAAGATGAAGTCGATGCTCGGCCAATTCGCATTGTGTTTGAGTTTATTTGTGACCGTGATCGGTCATTTGACATTCCGAGCAAATGTGACAAAGGGTCCATTAGAGTTGCACTGGTTTCTGATTTCTTTGGGGCTTTTTTTCATTTCGATCGCGATCGTGATCGGAGTGCATCTTTGGGAATTGCGATTGCCATATCGAAGCGATTGAGTGCGTGTTGTCTGAGGCTCATCCGCTATTCATCGTACTCGTAATCGATGGCTGCTTCCGGTTTTTTGTTTTCTAAACTCATTGTGTCTCGTGGGTAGACCAACGAGAGTGATCGAGGTTACGAACATCATGGAAGTGTCGGAGGAGCAGTAAGTCGTTTTTTGGGGAATCGACACGCTTTCGACTCGCCACTCGCAGGGAGTTTAAAGATGCTACCCGTCCTGCAGGAATTGCGTTATCCTGAAGGGATTACGGGGAGAGCTGAATGTTGAACAAACCGCTTTTGAGTTGGTGGGGTTTCGTAGTTGCGATCGTTGCTTGTTCGCGTGGGACTACCTACACATTCGCGAGCGATCCTTCCCCTTCTGGCGGCAATCCACCTAATGTGTTAATCGTTCTCGCAGACGATTTGGGTTACTCTGATCTCGGTTGTTACGGTGGTGAAATTTCAACCCCGAATATTGATCGATTGGCCGCTAACGGCGTTCGTTTCTCTCAGTTTTACAATTCCGCGAGATGTTGTCCAAGTCGAGCATCGCTGATGACTGGGCTTTATCCGGCGCAAACGGGGATCGGCGACTTCACCACGAATGTTCCAGACGAAGTGCGAGGGCCGGGGTACTTAGGTCGGCTCAACGATCGCTGTGTGACACTTGCACAAGTCCTCAAAGCACGGGGATATGGTTGCTTCTATGTAGGCAAGTGGCACATGAATCCGAAGACTGGACCGATTGCTCGAGGGTTTGACGAGTTTTATGGGTATACGGCGGATCACTCGCATGATCAATTCGATCGCGAATATTATGTCCGCTTGCCTAAAGATCGGCAAAAAGAAATCGATCCTGAGGGGGATGCTTTTTATGCGACCGATGTTTTCAACGATTACGCGATTGAGTTTATCCGACAAGGCCAACAAACGAAGCAGCCGTGGTTTTTATTCCTAGGGCATTCATCGCCTCACTTTCCCATCCAAGCTCCAGTTGGCCGAGCCGATAAATATGTTGAAACCTATCGGCGAGGGTGGGACGTTCTTCGGCAGGAGCGATTTGAACGGATGAAGGCATTAGGCTTGGCCGTTGGGAATGAATGGAAATTGACACCGCGATACTCAGTGCCTGTCGACGGTGATATGATCGCCAACGGATATTCCGGTAAAGATAATCCAGCGTGGGAGTCTCTCGATCCGGATCGAAGGAACGATTTGGCTCAAAGGATGGCTGTCTTCGCAGCGATGGTCGAGGGAATCGATGACGGTGTTGGGAAGATTGTTTCACATTTGGAATCGTCGGGTGATTTAGAGAATACATTGATCCTCTTCCTGAGCGACAACGGAGCTTGTTATGAATGGGGGCCATTCGGTTTCGATGGCCCCTCGAGAAAGGGTGAAACAATTCTGCATGTTGGTGAGCAGTTGAATCAAATCGGTGCACCGGGTACCCATCAATCGTACGGTAGTGGTTGGGCGAATTTGGGAAATACTCCCTTTCGAAGCTACAAGCACTTCACTTATGAAGGAGGGATTTGCACGCCATTTATTGCGCATTGGCCCAAAGGGATCGGTACTTCGAATCCATGGATCCATTCGCCCGGTCATTTAATCGATGTTATGCCGACGGTAATTGAAGCAACCCAAGCCGAGTACCCCAAAACGTTTGGGGGAAATGGGATTCGTCCAATGGAGGGGATGTCGTTGCTTCCGACGATCCGTAAGGGAGATGAACCACCCCGTTCGCTCGGTTTCGACCACCAAGGGGCCCACGCTTGGCGACGCGGTGACTGGAAGATTGTATGGACCAAGCGAACTCCCGAACCTGTTGCATGGGAGCTTTATAATCTCTCAGAAGACCGATGCGAGACGAAGAACTTAGCCGATGAATATCCGGGGTTAGTCCGAGAGCTTGCGACGGAATGGGAGCGATGGGCACAACGCGTCGACGTCGACTGGGCTGATCATCTCGGTACCGCTGAGAAGTAGTCGCAATAAATAGCGACCTCTTTTGATGCTAGCGATGGAGATTTCCGCGTCGCCCACCGAGTGAATGAAGATTCGGGGGGGGCGATACGATGGGATTGGAGTAGAATGAAGATCCATTGGAACTTTGTATCTACATCACGATCATTCCATTCCCTCCTTGCTCGCTGCTTAGTTACGTCATGAAATTCACGGAATCGAGATTCACAAAACTCTGTTTAGGATTCGCCACTTGGCTGATGTTGGCTGTTGGTCAAGCTCGAGTCGTTTGGTCCCAATCGCTCGACAGGGAGCCGATCGATTACGCTCGCGACATTCAGCCTATTCTTGCGACACACTGTTGGAGCTGTCACGGACCGGATGAAAATTCACGACAAGCTGAATTGCGATTCGACCGGCGTGAGATTGCCTTGAGTACTGCTGCCATTGTTCCGAACAAACCACAAGAGAGTGGGTTGGTGGAGCGGATTCATGCCACCGAGCTCGATCGTGTGATGCCCCCTCCGGAAACCAAAAAGCCACTTTCCGAACGGCAGAAGGAATTGCTGCACCGATGGATCGAACAAGGTGCACCTTATTCAGCCCATTGGGCATTCGCGACACCCGTGATGCCCAGCGTCCCAACGTTGAACGGTGGTGTCGAACCCCAATCTCCGGTGGATGCGTTCGTTCGCGAACGATTATTGCGTGAGGGGTTGTTGCCTAGTTCTCCCGCGGATCGAGGAACCTTGCTCCGCCGGGTAACATTGGATTTAACGGGTTTACCTCCGACCGTGGAGCAATTAAATGACTTCGAGAATGATCCATCGCCAGAAGCCTACGAGGCGGTGGTGGATCGTTTGCTGGCATCTGAAAGTTATGCCGAAAAGATGGCGTCGCAATGGTTGGATCTGGCTCGTTATGCAGACACCAACGGTTACAACAATGATGAAGATCGGACCATGTGGCCATGGCGCGATTGGGTAATCGCGGCGTTCCATGGAAATATGCCTTACGATCAATTTCTCACGGAACAGCTAGCAGGAGATATGCTTCCGAATCCAACGCGTTCGCAGTTGGTAGCGAGTGGATTTCTCCGAAACCAAGGACACAACACGGAGGGAGGAATCATCCAAGAGGAGTATCGCGTTGAGTATGTTGCAGATCGCGTCCATACAACTGCGACGGTATTCCTCGGGCTATCTATGCAGTGCGCACGATGCCACGATCATAAATACGACCCTATCAGTCAATCCGAATACTTTCAGTTTTTCGCGATGTTGAATAATTTGGACGAGAAGCAAGCCAGCTACAGCAAATTTGTAGCAGCGGAGCCCTTTATTCGTGTCCCGTCGGAATCGCAGGAGAAAGAGCTTGCACAACTCGATCTGGAGCTAACAAGCCTACAGAAGCAAATTTCTGATCGGGAGGTGGCATCGTCGACGAAGTTTCAGGAATGGCTTATAAGCCAAAGCGATGCGCAGTTGAACGAGCAACTCGGATGTCGGGAGTTGTTTTACTCGCCTTTGGACAGAATCGAGGAAAGTGCTACACCATCGGGCAGTATCCAATCCGTGGAGGGCAAACTCGGAAACGCCGTTGGGTTTGACGGAGCTTCGCATCTCGTTCTGGGAAATCAAGGTGAATTTGATGGAGACCAACCGTTCTCGATCAGTGTCTGGATATTTCCGACGAGCGATCAAGCAATGGCGATTCTATCGCGCATGGATGAGTCGGCAGCGTACCGAGGTTACGATCTTCTTCTTGTCCATGGAAAGATCGAATCGCACTTAGTGCACCAGTGGCCGGGTAATGCCATTAAGGTGGTCTCGCAGAAAACCGTTTCGAACAATGCGTGGCATCATGTGGTGTTCACATACGATGGTTCGAAGAGAGGTGCTGGAGTCAAGCTGTACATTGATGGTCAGTTGTCGCCGCTCGATATCCCAACCAATTCGCTGACCGGCGGTATCGCAACGGATCCGGGCAAGCCATTTCATCTTGGCCGACGCGAGAAAACGTTTCCATTTCATGGTCGAATGGATGAACTGAAGATTCTTGCTGGAGAACTAACCGTTCAGGATGTCGCGCAATTGCATGCAGGGAACCCGATTACTCAGATTTCCGAATGGATTCGAAAGCCTTTGGCGGAGCAAACCCCTGAACAACAAGGAATGTCAAAGCAGTTTGGGCTCAAGCGGATGGATCCGGACTTTGGCCAGCTTTTAAACGCGCGAGACCAAAAGCAAAAGCAGAGAAATGCGTTTGCCGATGATTTCCCGGCGGTTATGGTAATGCGTGAGATGCAGCCTGCGCGCGAGACATTTGTGCTCAAGCGAGGGCAGTACGATCAGCCTGGTGACAAGGTCATGGCCGGTGTGCCTATCGTCTTGTCCAGTTTCTCTGATGTTAGGCCAACCAATCGATTGGAGTTGGCGCGTTGGCTGGTCCACCCTGCTCATCCGTTGACCGCTCGCGTTGCAGTCAATCGATTGTGGGAAGGACTTTTCGGTACAGGTCTAGTTCGAACCACGGAAGATTTTGGGGTAACTGGTGAGTTTCCTTCACATCCGGAGTTGCTGGACTATTTGGCAGTGAAGTTCGTTCAAAGTGGTTGGAACATTAAAGCCCTTCTCAAGCAAATCGTGATGAGTGAAACGTATCGACAGGAGTCGAGAATCGGGGCAGACCAGCTTTTGCGAGATCCCGAAAATCGATGGCTTGGTCGATCTCCTCGGTACCGGTTATCCGCGGAGACGATACGAGATAACGCTTTAGCGGTCAGTGGCTTGTTGCAACCACGCGTGGGCGGGCCGAGCGTGAAGCCTTACCAGCCCGAGGGATTGTGGGAAGATGTCACGGTCGAGAGGCGAGGAAAGTATGTTCCCGACAAGGGAGAGGGGGCCTATCGGAGGAGCATGTATACGTTTTGGAAACGGACTTGTCCTCCGCCATCGATGGTTAGTTTTGACGCGCCAAATCGCGAGGTATGTGTGGCGCGGAGGTCACGCACCAATACGCCGCTACAGGCTTTGGTCCTGCTGAATGACCCGACGTACATCGATGCTGCTCGATCGCTTGCGATACGAATCCTACGAAGTGATCAGCCAAGTGATGCCGATAGGATCCATGCAATGTATCGCGCGGGTTTGTCACGAATGGCCCGCGAGGAAGAGTTGGCTATTGTCGCAGGTCTCCTTGCTGAAACGAGGAATCGATTTGTTCAATCCGCAGAATCTGCTGCAAAGTTGAATCAGTCGGGTGCTATTACCCTAGATAGCAGCTTGGATGCCAACGAGGTTGCGGTATGGACTGTCATCGCAAGCGCGATTTTAAATTTGGACGAAACCATCACGAAGAGGTAACCGACGATGGAACTATTCGAATCCTGGAAAAGCCAACAGCGACGGCACTTTTTGAAGCATTCGATTTTAGGATCGATGGCACTGTCGCAGCTAGGTCTTAGTGACACGACGGCTCTTGCAGAGACGAGGAAACCTCATTTTTT
>VGZN01000210.1 GCA_016872635.1 Planctomycetota bacterium
GCACCTCGGGTGTGATAAACCCGAGATCCTCGGCGATCACTGGTAATTCGCCATGGTGCTCAGTTCCCAACCCATGCCGAATCGCGTGGAAGAACTCATGCCTTGGGCCAGGCTTCCATTCGCCAATCGTCGCATCTGGATGGTGTGCTGGTATCTCCCAGTACGATTCGAATCCTCTGAAATGGTCGATACGAATCAAATCGCACAACTGAAGGATTCGCTTGAATCTTCGAATCCACCAGTCGTAATGGCTCTGTCGATGCGCATCCCACCGGTAAAGTGGATTCCCCCAACGTTGGCCCGTCACCGAAAAATAGTCAGGTGGAACACCCGCAACCACCGTCGGTCGCCCATGGGAATCGAGTTCGAACAGATGTTGTCCGGACCAGACATCCGAACTATCCATCGAAACAAAAATTGGAATATCGCCGATAATTCCAACCCCCAGTTCCGCTGCGTAGCGACGCAACTGCGCCCATTGGCGTTCGAAAAGGAACTGGATGAACGCCTCAAAATCACAAGCGATTCGCAACTTGTCATACCAATGGGCGAGCGCGCTCGGTTCGCGTCGAGCCAGAGATGGGTCCCACTCATACCATGGTTTATCGGAATGATAGGCTTTGCTTGCTGTAAACAAACAGTGTTCGTCCAGCCACTGCGACTGGTCATGCCGAAATTGCTCAAAGGTGCTATGAAGTTCGCCGCCGTGGGGTTCGTGCTTGAGTTGCTCGAATCGGCGAAATGCCATTCGCAGTAACTCCATTCGCTGGCTCGCACTCTTTTCAAAATGAACCTTGTGAGCGTCATTTGCGTGAAAATGAGAAACCGCGGCGTCCCAATCTTCTTGCTTGAGCAAACCATCCCGCACCAACAATGCAGGGCTGATGAGCAACGCGTTTCCGGCGAACGAAGATGGGGATTGGTATGGAGAAAAACCATATCCCACAGGCCCTGTAGGCAATATCTGCCACCATCGCTGTTTGCTGTGGTGCAGAAACCGCACAAACTCATAGGCAGACGGTCCAATGTCTCCGGCACCTAAATCCCCGATGCTCCATGATCCATCCGTCCCCGGCATGTGATCTGCGTGGCTAGAACCTCGCAAACGAGCAGGCAACGAGGTGACATGAAGCAACTGACCACTAGCGCGACGAAAAAGGGAATCCATAAAATGTCTGCTGGTTTGTAAATTTCCGGCGATCGCACCATTCGGCGTGCTTCGATGCACGCCTGAGTAATGGTTCGACGATAATGCTGTAGGCCGAATCGATAATGGGGGAGTTGGCGCGGAACCGAAGCGGTTAAAACTCGCAGTTTCCGGGAGTGCGAGGGAACGGGATCACATCGCGGATGTTCGCCATCCCCGTCGTGTATTGGACCATTCTCTCAAGCCCCAATCCGAAACCGGCATGCGGCACCGAGCCGAATCTTCGAAGATCCAAATACCACCAGTAGTCCTCCGGCTTGAGGCCAATCGATTCCATTCGACTGATCAAGACGTCTAGACGTTCTTCACGCTGGCTACCGCCAATGATCTCACCCACCCCAGGCACCAACACATCCATTGCAGCCACGGTCTTCCCGTCATCATTGAGCCGCATATAAAAGGACTTGATGTCCTTCGGATAATTGTAAAGGATCACAGGGCCTTGGACATGTTTTTCCGTCAAGTAGCGTTCGTGCTCAGACTGCAGATCGACACCCCAAGCGACAGGGTAATCGAATTTCTCGCCACTCTTTTGCAAAATCTCCACTGCTTCTGTGTAGGACATGTGCACAAAGGGCTTATCTAGCACCAGTTGCAAGGAAGCCAGTAAGCCCGGTTGGATCCTCTTCTCAAAGAAATCCGTATCCTCGGCACAATGCTCGAGCGTCTCTGTGATCATGAACTTCAGATAGCGTTCTGCGAGTTGCATGTTATCGACGAGTTCGAAGAAAGCAGCTTCCGGCTCAATCATCCAGAACTCGGATAAGTGCCTCGAGGTATTTGAATTTTCAGCGCGGAACGTCGGGCCAAACGTGTAAATCTTGCCCAAGGCACAGGCGTATGCCTCACCCTCCAACTGGCCGCTGACGGTCAAGTACGATGACTTGCCGAAAAAGTCCTTGCTGACATCCGGCTTGCCATCCACCGTGGGAATCTTGTCCAAGGGTAATGTGGTCACCCGGAACATCTGCCCAGCACCTTCGCAATCGCTCGCGGTGATCAACGGGGTATGGACGATCACGAACCCTTCACTCTGGAAAAATTGATGGGTCGCGTAACTAAGCCGATCGCGAACACGGGTCACTGCCCCGAACGTATTCGTACGTGGACGCAGGTGGGCCCATTCACGCAGTTTTTCGAACGTATGTTGCTTTTTTTGCAACGGATAGTCTGTCGCACTGGCGAGTCCAATCACTCGCAGCGATTTCGCGGCCATCTCCGTGACTTGGCCTTGGCCTGTACTCCCTTTGATCTCCCCTTCGGCAACCACGCTGCTACCCACGGTCAATGTCAGTACATCCGCTTCGTAATTCGCAAGCTGGCCATCTGCGATGACTTGAAGGTTGCCAAAAGAGCTGCCATCGTTGATCTCGATAAAGCTAAAACCGCCCTTGCTATCCCGTCGAGTGCGCACCCAACCACGCACTTGGACAGTCAGTCCGATGGAGTCTGCTTTCCGAGCTTCTGTTACCGAAATCCACTGAGTTGCCATAAGATCCGCCGCCAGGAATTGTTGCGAAGTCAAAGAAGTAGCCATCACTGTACCAACTGACCGCTATTCTCAGCATTCGCGGCAAAATTCCAAGCCGTATCGGAAGATTAAACGAGCAGCACGGGTCGTGCCACAACGGATTTTGCGATGACGTTGCCAGATACGTTGACTTTGCGAGGCTAAAACTGGCACGCCGCGACGATCGTAGCCACTCGCTCGATGTCCCAAAGCGGTTACGCATGAAAGCTCTCTGCTCTGCAACCGTGACTCCATAAAACCAAGCGCGACCACCTTGGTCGCCGCCTAGAACCTACTGGTATGTCGCTGGGTACATCCACATCAGCCATCGATAGGGCCACGGGTGAGACCATGGGTTGGGCCATGGCAATGTTGCCGAAAGCACGCTGATAGCCAGGGCTAAGTAAACCAAACTCCTCATCGCCTTCGATTTCGAGCTACGTTCAATGGCTGGGACGGCGAGCCACAGCCATGCTGGAATGAGCCAGAACAACCAGCGGAACCCGCTACAGACTCCGGCATAATTCCGATCGACGACATCCCGTGACGTGTAGAACACCACGCAAGCCAGAGTCACCGCCACCAGCGCAGCCGCAATGCCATGCTCGCTGAGTACCCAGCCTCGAAACGTACCTGGTTCCGGTCGAGCTTCCGAGGCATGCATGTCCAACGATCTATTGCCTCTGCTCATCCAAAGGGCACCCCCAACAAGGCTCCAAAGCCAAATCGGTGTTAGTGAGAAAACTCCGTGATGCCCGATCGTGAAATGCATCAAATACGACCAACGGTTGGGCTCACCGCGATCGACCCCCTTTTTGTTTTCTGGTAGCCAATACGATTTCGGGTAGTCGTACCAGTCATCCCACGCATAGATGTTCCAACCTTCCGGTGATCGCATTGCCGCGACTCGAACTCCAGTTGCTTCATCGATAATCTGTTTGACCCCCTCCAGTCGAGCGTTGGTTACGATCGATGTGGGGGCGAGTTTGAGGTTTGGATGTGTCGTGCTATTCATCGCTGCAATCACCTCCGCGATCGGCGGATTTTCAAAAGACTCGCTTTCTCCAGCCTGAGAGTTTGTTTTGACAGTCGCAACCAACGGCCCGAGCCCACGGTGCGAATAGGGTGGTCTCCAGTCGCCGTGCGCCCAATAGTTGGTCCCTAAAAACGCTACGGCGACTGCAGCGGATCCAATCCCAAATCCGATGAGCATTCGCTTCCAGTCCGCGACGAACAGTATCCCTGCTAATGCCGCCGCCCACGCCAACGCGGGTAATTCACACGCAACCGTCAACGCTGCACTAATTCCAACACTCAACCAGGCCGTCAGTGCGGTCGTTCGGCCTTGTTGCGAGTTCTGGATGATTTCCCACGCCAACGCCAAACTAATTGTGAACAGGATTGCTCCGTGGAGATGGTTGTTGAGGGTTGCCACGAACGAGGTTAAGAATGTTCCCCAGAGGGCCATGTTCAATAAAATCCATCGCACCCAAGTATCCGCGACGTTCCGCTCGATCCATCGCTGAAGCCACAACCACCAAAGAACCAGTGGGACCAAGTTAGCTACGATCATCATCAACCTGCCGATGAGGAATGGATCCTCTGTGAGCGTCTTCCCACAGGCAATCGTGATCGGCTTGCAAATCGCTGCATACATCAACGTCAGAAGAGGAGGCTTGCTCGAATAACTATGCTCGATGCCATCATCTCCCCGATGCCGAACCATATCGATGGTATTCCAGATTTTGGACTTTCCTTTGCTATCGAGAATCTCCAGGTACCTGTCGATCTCCCACCGGCCATCTTGCGTGAGCGCAGCAATTGCACACCACCGCGAGCGATCATTTGCGCTTAGAAAGGGCAACTCACCGTGCGGGGCTGTCACGCTGACGATGCGAGCGAGTTGCATGACTGTCGCAAGCGCGATCATGAACCAACCTAGAAATTTAGAATCGATGGTTACCGATCCACCAGAACCGTCGCTCGCAATCTGCTGCATCCCATCTCGATCCGATTCAGTTCGATTTTTCATCAGCAGCCCCATGTGTCGTAGGATGGTTCCAACGTTGATTCATGTTGGAAGTGTCGTTCGCTGGCTGATTGGTTCCAATAATTGGTGTTGTTACGGCTACCGAATAAGGCATTCGGCGCAATGTCGCATTAGCGACGACCAATTCCGCGAGCAGTCCAACACCCAAAAGTTGCAATCCAATTAGCAAAAGTAAAATCGCGAAGTAAAAGAGGGCTCGCTCGTGAAGATGGATCGGCTGCTCATATTGAAAAGCTCGGGTCCAGATCCACGCTGCGCTCAATACAACCAATAGCACGGCACCCAACGCGCAGGCCGCGCCACCCAATCCGCCGAGCAAATGCTGAGGGCGATAGCGAAAACGAGTCAAGAAAACAACGGTGAGCAGATCCATGAAGCCTTTGGGGATTCGAGACCAACCATACTTGGAGGCCCCATGGATCCTCGCGTGATGCCGTACGGGTAACTCCGCGACTCGAAACCCTCGCGCAGCCGCGAGTACCGGAATGAAACGATGCATTTCTCCGAACAAATCGATCTCGCCAACAACTTCGCGTCGGTAAGCCTTCAGGCCGCAATTGAAATCATGGAGTTGCAACTTGGTAAAGGATCTCAAGATCGAATTGAAAACCAGCGATGGCCACCGTTTGTGCCATGGATCGTGTCGCGTTTGCTTCCATCCACTTACCACATCAAAGCCTTCGTCGAGCTTGCTCAGCAGGCGTGGTATCTCATTGGGATCATCTTGCAAATCCGCATCCATGGTCACAAGGACTTCGCCTCGCGTGTTTGCAAACCCGGCCGATAATGCTGCTGCTTTCCCAAAATTGCGACGGAACCGTATTCCTCGAACCTCGGGATGCTTCCTCGCCAACTTCTCGATAACACCCCAGCTCCCATCGATGGAACCATCATCAATGAAAAGGATCTCGAGGGGCGTCTGCTTTCGATCGGACCGATTCACATCGAGTATTTTTACGACCAACTCCTCAAGCGAGTCCCGTTCGTTAAGGAGCGGTATGACAACCGATAGCATCATGGGTTCAGGCTTCAAGTCGGAACGGAGTTGCGAGAATGATGCCACGCATCACCACGTAAACGATAACTCCGATCAAGATACCAAACAAATCCGCAGAGAAGTCCCCCCAGTCGGCAGTTCTACCAACCGGAATCTGCGTTAATTCGTCAACCCCTGCGTAGACAGTCCCAACCAAAGATGCGATCACCACGTTTTGGCTGAGCCGCTTTGGGTTCGTAGGTATCGCCCAAGCTAAAAGAAATGCGAGCCCGGAGTATGCGATGTTGTGTGCGACTTTGTCGTTGACCGTAACCTGCTTAATAGCTTGGGCTGGAATATGGGTCGCGACGACGAGTGCCAACCAATAACAAGCTAGCACTAGCAATGCGATTCGAACTCCACGTATCGTCGCTCGCATATGCGTTGTTGCACTCCCTGAAAATCTTGTTGCGTTGACTGACTTCGCGATAGCTTGGGGCCAAAAAAACGAAAGCAACCGCATGGTAGCAGTTGCTTATCATTTTTCAGGGGAGCGCCGCAACCCAAGACTAAATCGAGGTGTTTGGATCAGTCCCACCACCATTGGCCGTCACGCAAATCCGAAGGCGTTGCCAATTTCTCTTTTGCATAATCGATCTCAGGGTCAACTGACACATTTTCGTCCGAGATTAGCTTGCGTGCTGCGATGTGCACACCACCTCCGATCGGGGTAACCAATTGCCCATCTTTCCACACAGCATTTACCGCCGATTCCACTTGGGTGATTGTTGGGTTGGAGCTGACGCTCAGTTTCGACTCGTCGGCGAAAATACCCAGATTCCATCCGGACTTTTCATAGAACTCGTTTTCCTGGATGAATGCTGCTGCGATGCTCATGTCGAAGAGGCTGCGGAGCTCGCTAAACACAGGAATCGCCTCCCCGAGGGCTTCGAATTTCTCGGTAAACTCTTGGGTGAACCCGCGACTAGCAGCATCGCCGGCCCCTGCGCCACGGCTTCGCTTGCCATTCTTGGCTACAAACTCCTTTTCGCCGGTCAACTTCACTCCGCGACCTTGCAAGCGAAGTGCAGTCTTCTCTTCATTCGTTGCCACGGAGCTGTAGTCCGCTTCGAAATACCAACGTTGGAGAGCGTTTGCATTTGCTCCTGGTTGCGTGCGTGCAATCCATGGGGTCATCGGGATCATCGGATTTTCCAAGCCGATTCCGATCAACTTCATCCGATAATCCGCCTCGACGAGAATTTGAGCAAAGTGAGTATCTCTTGGAACACCCCGGATCGACACGGTTTGATATCCGAGGGCTTGTTTCATTCCCATCATCAGCTGCTGGACGTTTACCCGATCCGCTTGACCTTGGAATTGCGAGTGGTACTGATTCATCCGCTTGATCCCTTCCTGAGTCGGATCGATCGAACATCCGATCGAGGTCGTTGCATCGTGTCCGGGGGCAAATGCACGAAGTGCGACGACCAAGTCCGTCAATCGCAATACCGACTTTCCTGACTTCAAACCTACCCAGCGGTTATCCGAAGTGACATGGATCTTTTCTGCTGGACCAGCGACGACGATGTCATTGGAATCGGGCAAAAAGAAAACATATTCGACGCGGGTCAATCCGGCCAAACCAAGGGCCTCATCGTCGACCTGCTGGTCTTGCTCGACGCACTGCGCCACATATTTTTCTAGTCGGTTGAGTGAAATCTTTCGCATGGGGGAAAAGACCGACTCGCCAGATCGTTCCGACTGCAAGGTTGCCAGTCGTTGTTGCATTGCGACACTAGCGTCGATTTCCGACACCCGAAGAACGCCTTGAGCATCGATGTCGATACCTGCAACCCCGCTGTTGATGTTGACGTTGTTGCCACCGTTGTTGCCACCGTTGTTGCCACCGTTGTTGCCACCGTTGTTGTTCCCTTGGGAGAAGCCCTGGGAAGCGAACGCCAAGACGGCCGCGCCAGCGACAAAGCCTCGAGTCAAACTGCGAAGAAGATTCATGGAATGCATTAGGGAACGCCTCGAAAATGCCATCGAAGTGAAATCCGACGAAAAGGATGCAACTTGGCTGAAAGGCCATCTCGGTTGTTAAGGAGCAGGATCACCATCTAACTCCCGATATCCCTCAAGGATAGTTGCTGGGACGAGCGATATCAACAACTTGCGAAAAATGGAGAAAATAGCTTATTTCGTTTGGGAGGAAAATTACGGAAAAACGGGACAATTCGCCAGATTGACTCAAGATAACTTGACGGCGAACCAGTGTGGACAGTATTCCCCATGGATGCAAAAGGTGCGGACGATTGCCAAACGGCCTGGGAATCCACGTTGATTTCAGAAGCCACGGCCCTCGGTAGGATGTTTCCAACCCGACGATTTTTTCCCGGGGTCGATTTCGTCGGCCGGGGGAATACCGCAGTCACGATCACGCAACGTCAGAGCTAGGATGCCCTACTTGTTTCGTCCGGTAATAATCCAATCGGCATTTGCTACCTACGCGACGGTCTGGCTTTGCGTATTTTTGTGCTATTGGGCGGGCGCACAGCCGGTCGTGCAATTTCCGTCGACCAGTCCTACCTATTCATCGCCAGCAACCGGATACCCCTCGACTGGAACGGCACTTCCCAGTTCCAGCGTGCCCGGCTCCAATCCTTGGGCGACATCGCCCGCACCAACTTCAAGCAGCGTTCTTCCGCCAACTTCTGCGTACCCGAGTGGCAGCACCTACAGCCCCTACGCGCCCACATTTCGCCCGAGCACCGCACCCACCTCAGGTACCAACTACCTCAACTCGTGGATCAATTGGCTCTCCGGCAATCCGCCTCCTTCGACCTCTTTCGGGCAGCCGCCGACGATG
>VGZN01000211.1 GCA_016872635.1 Planctomycetota bacterium
GGCAAATACTTCACTCTCAGTCATCCTGCGTCAGCGTATTTTCAACGCGTCCAATCCGGGAGAGGTTTGGCCGTCGCAGACTTCGATCGCGATGGACGCATGGACTTTGTCGTCACACGCATCGGCGAACCGCATGCTTTGGTACAGAATCGCACGACACCGCTCGGCCGATTCCTGACTGTGCGATTGGTCGGTAGCATGAGCAACCGCGATGCGATCGGCGCAACACTTCGATTGCAGGTAGGTGATCGCGTTTGGGTTCGGCAAGTTGTCGGTGGTGGATCGTACGCATCGACTAGCGATCGAGCGATCCATTTCGGGATTCCAACAGACCTCACCAGTAGCAACGGGCGATTGACGATCGCTTGGCCGAGCGGCATCGACACCACGATGGCTCTCGATTCATGGGACCAAGAGATCTTGGTTATCGAATCGCAACATCCATGATGGATCTGTTTGAGCGGCCTCGGCAGGGATGGGATTAGGGGACCAGACCTCACTTCTTACGCGAGCAAGGACCTTCCATGAAAAACACCTCGCGCGAAGCGCGAGGTGCTGCTTGGAAACACGGTTCCGCGAGGTAATTCGTAGTGGTACCGATGGAAAGAGATCTATGCTTTTTTCCGGAACTGCTCGAGCAGTCTTCCGGGGCTTCCCATGATGTTGTAACCCGAGTCAACGTGGAGGATTTCGCCGGTGATACCATTGCTGTAGGAACTCAGCAGGTACGCGCCTGAGCGTCCTACTTCTTCGTGGGTAACGCATCGGCCGAGCGGCGCGACGTAATCGTAGTACTCTTGCATCTCTCCAACGCCAGCGGCCACGCCCGCCAGTGTCTTGAGTGGACCGGCACTTACTGCGTTGACACGGATACCACTGGGCCCCATATCGTGAGCGAGGTAGCGGACGGTCGCATCGAGAGCGGCCTTGCAAATCCCCATAACGTTGTATCCGGGTACGCACTTCTCGCCCCCGAAATACGTCATGGTCAATACCGACGCGTCGGCGTTCAAAATCGGACGAGCCGCATTGGTGACCGAGATCAAGCTATAGACGCTGACGTCCATCGCCAGTTTGAAACCAGCACGGCTGGTCTCCACCGTGTCGCGGGTCAAATCGTCGCGATCGGCGAACGCAATCGAATGGAGGAGGAAATCGATCTTGCCCAGTTCACGGCCAGCCATTTCCATAAACTCGTTCACCTGCGCGTCGTCTTGAACGTCCAAAGGCTTGAGAAATGCTGTTTGCGAAGGATACGCATCAACGCACTTGGAGACTCGCATTCGGTTCTTCTTCTTTTCATCATCCGCCTTGTCCGGCAAATGGGAGAAACCGCATACGCCGCCTTGGTCCATGATCTCTTTGGCGATTGCCCATGCGATCGAGCGATCGTTAGCGACCCCTAGGATCAAGCCTTTCTTTCCTTCGAACAACTTCATAGAACCCAAGCCTTTCGTAGCGAGAAGTAGCGTTGAGCGGAGCACCGTTCGGCACCCGCCATCAAGGTATCACCAGCCTGGATTCGCTGTGCGAATGCGGACTGGTCAAACGTAAAGTAACGATCTATCCACAAACTCCACAACCCCCATCTTCCTCGGAGTTAGCACGGTCGGAACACTCGGCACCGATGAGCTCATCACGCGCTTGATCATCGGTTGCGGAAGCCTTGTGAGTGGATAGTTGCATTTCATGGATCGCATCCAAATCCGCTTGCCGCGGAAAGTATTGCTCAACCACAGCATAGAATTGGTCTTGCGTCTCGACACGGGAAATATGGGCTCGAAAATGGCGTGCTCCCGGCTTGCTCTGAGCGTAACAGCAAGCGAATTTTCGCATCAACATAGTGCCTCGATGCACCCCGAATCGCTCAACAACCAAATCGTAGTGGTGCAGCATAATCTCCCGTTGCTCGTCAATGGTAGGATCTGGAGGCACTGGGCGCCCCTCGAGAGCCGCGGCCGCTTGAGCGAACAACCATGGCTTGCCCAGCGATGCCCTGGCTATCATGATCCCATCGACATTGTAGTGTTCGAAGGCATGCACGACTTGCTCTGCCGTTTCGAGATCCCCATTTCCGATGATCGGCATTCGATTCAGATGCTGCTTGATCTCGGAAATCCTGTTCCAATCTGCGGAGCCTTTGAAAAAATCCTCCGCAGTCCGACCGTGCACCGTGAGGGCCGCGGCTCCCGCTCGCTCGACCGTCTTGGCAACTTCGATGTAGTTCATCGAATCGCGGGTGCATCCCAGTCGCATTTTGGCCGTTACGGGTGTCGGGTGGCAAGCCTCCACCAAGCGCGAGATGATCGCATACATGCGTTCCGGATCTCGGAGCAAGTAGGATCCGCTATGGGCCTTCTCGGTGACTTGCTTGACCGGACATCCAAAATTGATGTCGACGACACTCACTTGGTATTCCTCGACCAACCGACGCCCGACTTTTGCCATCGTCTCCGGATCATTGTCCCAGATCTGCACCGCGAGTGGTCTCGGCTCGTCCTTGATCCCCCATAACCGATCCGGATGTTCGCAGTCATGTTCGTCGAGCCAGACAAATCCTCGCGCGTTGACCATCTCGGTCGCTTGCAGCCCTGCTCCTCCAAACTCCCGGACAATCTGCCGAAACGCAAAATTGGTGTAGCCCGCCATGGGGGCTTGGAAGATGGGTGGATAGATTTCCAAATCGCCGATCTGGATCGGTGAGGGGGTTCGACGGAGCCGATCCTCCGCCCCTGGTTTTGCCCCAGGAATCGCTTCGAAGTTCGTAACAGATGATCCGGGAAATGAGTCCATGCGTAATAATTTAATCGCTACCCCCGCTTCTCCCTAGCCCAACCACCTTCTTCCTCGAATCCGCTACAGCGGCGACGCTACCTATGGGACTCTCCAAGAACCACCCGCCATGCGTGCCATTTGTTGCGGTTTTCTGTTGCGAAAATGCAGGTTTGGAACGAGCCTGGAACCTTTTGGAAAACTGTTTTGGAAAGATCGCGGACCTCAGCCCCGCTTTCGATTTTGTCGAGTCCGAGTACTATCACGCGACGATGTTATCAACTTCGCCCCAGTTGCCGACGCCAGAACCGCCCAAGCCAGAGCTTGCATCAGCCCAGGGACCGGGATTGTTGGCGGGCAGTTTAGGCCGCGTGGGGCTCAAGAAACAAATCGCGGTCTTCGAATCCTGGTACGATCCGGCTTCGATGTCGGAGCACAAACAGCTGACCAACCAAATGGAAACAAAACTCGGGATGGAGCTTGTGAATGCCGGAACCATTCCCCAGGGTGTCGCTCGTCCCATCAACATCGACCCGGGCTACATTAGCATGACCAAACTGGTACTGGCCTCGACCAAGAACCGAGAGCACCGCATCTATCTCCGCGACGGGATCTACGCCGAGGTCACCTTGGCGTTTCGTGACCAGGACTGGCAATCGATGCCGTGGACTTATGCGGACTACCAGCGCCGCGACGTTCGAGATTTTCTCAAGTCGGCCCGCGGCCGATTTTCGAGTGCCGTCGCGCGGCGCCTTCGCAATGAAAAGGCTTCGAGCCACTCATGAGTTCTAACGTCATTATCGCCTTGATCATCGTATCGGTGATCCCTTCTTGGATTCTCTCGTGGCTCGCAGTCGGATGGATCCAAAGGCATGCTGCGCGGCTCGGACTGCTCGACAAACCCAATGCGAGAAAGGTCCATACCACACCGATTCCTCTCGGAGGAGGGTTAGGTATTTGGTTCGGAGTCGTGTCGGTCTTTGCCTTGGGTACTCTCGCGATCACGCTCTGCTCTTGGTTTCCCGATCTAGCTTCCCGATCGCTCCCCGAGTCTTTTGCTATCTACATTCCAGGCCTTATGTCGCGAGTTGGATCGATTTGGTTCCTCATCGGCGGTGGAACAATCGTCATGGTTTTGGGACTGATGGATGATCGGTTTGGACTCGACTGGAAACTCCGATTGGGTGTCGAGTTCGGAGTCGCAGCGGCGGTAGTCTACGGTCTCAACTTGCATCTGACCGCGTACATCGATATCCCATGGCTGACCTCGCTGCTAAGCGTTGTCTGGATCGTGATGCTCATCAACTCTTTCAATATGCTAGACAACATGGATGCACTCAGCGGAGGTGTAGCCGCAATTGTTTGCGCCATGCTGTCGGTCATGCTTCTTTCCACCTCGGAATCGAGCAAAGGCCAACCGCAACTTTTTGTGGCGGCGATGATGCTGACCTTACTCGGCGGATTGCTGGGATTCCTTAAACACAATTGGCCGCCTGCTAAAATCTTCATGGGGGATGCGGGGAGCTACTTCGTCGGTTACTGGATTGCGGTATCGACATTGCTCTCCACCTACGCGGGCACCAAAGGCTCAGCGCCCCATGCCGTGTTAGCACCTCTATGCTTGTTGGCAATCCCGCTCTACGACATGATCAGCGTTATCTCCATTCGGCTCAGCGAAGGGCGTAGTCCATTCCAAGCGGACAAAAAACACTTTTCGCATCGTTTGGTAGAACTCGGGATGAGCAAAAAGCAAGCGGTAGGCACCATCTATCTGGCTACGTTGACTTGCTCCCTCGGGGCCTTAATCTTGCCTAGGACCGATTGGGTCGGAGCAGGGATCGTGATCGCCATTGTGCTGGCCATGCTCGCTTTGATCGGACTCCTGGAAAGCTTGACCGCAGGGCCGAAAGCATAAGCTCCCGATGAATATTCCAATCCGCAATGAAACGAGAATACCGCTACTAAGGATTCTCCGTTCCACCACATGGAGTGATTGGCTTGGCTCGCTCGCCGTCGCTTTCATTTCATCAACACTGCTCGTACATTTATGGAATCCACTCGATTCGGTTCCACCCGTCGCTGCAGGTGAATCTCTGATCCCCATCGCTTTGGCGATCGTGACCGGGGTATTCGCGGCCGTTGCTCCATCCACGTTCTCCCGAAACAACGCTTCCGAGCCGGACAAGTTTAACAAGCAAAGCTATCCCGCCAGTGCAGCCTCCTGGGTTTGGGGAGCCGCTGCATTCTTCTGCGCGTGGCTCGCAATCGCTTCCGTATGGACCATCGGTCGTGGAAACACTCGCTATGCCATCAACGGTTTCTGGCAGTGGACGTCGCTCATTGTTTATGCCGCTGCGGTGAGCAGGCTCGCGCAAAGACCACGCTTCCGAGAACAATGCTGGCATCTCACCTTCTGCGTTATTTTAGGAGTCCTTATCTACGGCTTCTTTGACTACGCGATTTTGCAACCGACGCTTCGCTCTCAACTACAACAAAATCCGGACGCGATGTTCGAGCAACAAGGAGTCACGCCGGGTTCTGCTAAGGCGATCTTGCTAAGGAATCGAGTCGAAAGCACAGAGATGCATAGCGTGTTCGCGCTCGCAAACTCACTCGCGGGATTCCTCGTGGTCGCTTGGTCGCTCTCGCTGGGATCGATCCTTCTGCGCTGGGCACCCGGAGACGCTCCGCCCGATGATCTAAACAGGCCCGATGATCTACACAGGCAAGGTCGATGGATACAGCTCGCTGAGATCGCTTGGCTATTCATCGTGGCACTGGCGCTTCTTCTGACCAAGAGCCGGACCGCATGGATCGCGGCATCGCTTGCGACTGTCAGTTTGGTCGGCCTGCACCCGCTCATTCGAGGAAGAGCCATAGAGGTTCTCAAAAGGTCTCCCAAAACGTGCCTGCTGGGATTGACTGGGTTCGCATTTGCAACCGGAGCTGCCTTAGCGTTGGTTTATTCGTGGGATCCTTTGATCATCCGCGAGGCTGGAAAATCGCTGGCATATCGATTGGATTATTGGGGTGGCGGATCACGATTGATCGCCGAGGAGCCGATCCGCGGATTTGGGCCACTCCAATTTCAATCGACCTACCTAAGGGTCAAACTACCGACTGCGGCAGAATCTCCTGCGGACCCCCATAATTTCCTTCTCGAGATTGCCCATGCAGGTGGGATTCCACTCCTCCTCGCCGCAATTCTGGTCGGTTTGCTAGGAATCCGTTTTACCGTGCAGCGGCTTGTGCGTGAAACCGCGATCACTCCGCAGCCCGATGCCTCCATCGATCTCACGCGTGGCCAATCCTCCACCGAGATAAAGTCGACAGTCGATGGTTGGGCGTTCTGGGGATCCGCAGCCATAACCGCACTCGGTTTCTTCGCATGGAGCTTTTTAACTGCCGGGGATTTGGAACTGGTCGCCACCATCACGGTGATTACGGTCGGATTTGTAGCAGCGATCATCGCGTGCCGCAGTCGCGCACTCGTGACACGAGCACAACGTTTTGCGCGACACGGGAGCTACGCTATCGGCGTTGCCCTCATGGCATTTATGGTTCACCTGTTAGCCTCAGGAGGATGGATGCTTCCGGGAACCATGATCCTACCAATGCTTCTGGCAGGATTGCTCCTCTGCGATGGGACCGAAGATAACCCACCGCTTACGAATCGCGAGTCCCCGACGCGCGATCCCGCTATGCACAACGCCACCGTGCGCAACGCCACCGTGCGCAACGCCACCGTGCACAACGCCACCGTGCACAACGCCACCGTGCACAACGCCACCGTGCACAACGCCAACTTTTACAAAACAAAATGGTTGCTTGGGCTGGGCGCTAGCATCCTACTGGTTTTGTGGTGCAGCACGATGGCTTGGCCTTTGATGCGATCTGCGGAAGCGTCGCAACGATTATCGCAATGGATGGTATCCGGTTCCTCGGGAGATCTTGGAAACACGGGAGGCGCGATGACCCCCAGAGTTGTCGGCGACTTGGTTTCGGCCGATCGCTGGGACCCCGAATTGCCGCGTGTGGGGATGGAGCTTTGCACACGGCAGTTGCTTGGCACGGTACCCCGATTCCTGGGAGCCAGCCCGCGATCGCTCGGCAGCCCTTCGCTCGGGGCAGGAACGCTTGGGGATAGCGCTCGCCGCGAATGGGAAGAGGCGATGCTCGCCATGCATTCCGAGTTTTTGTCGCGAGATCCCAGACACGCGTTGGCGTATGGCGAATGCGGCCGCGCAGCGTTGCGACTTGCTTCCGGAGAAAAAACCCCAGAGGGGCGAAAACGATGGCTGGATTTAGCCAACGAGGATTTCGGGCGAGGCGCCGAGGTCTTTACCGCGTCGGTTGAAGCCCAGCTTCAAGCTGCCGTCGCTTCGTTTTTGGCGGGGGACGACGAGCGGGCGAAGAGGTTTTGTCGCCGAGCCATCGAGATCGATGGAATCACGCCCCATGCCGACCGCAAAATCAAGGCGGCGGAGATCTTCTGGCCCAAAAACTTGGAAAACCCTACTTCTACCCCCACCGAATCCCGACTGAGGACCAACCAGGATTTGGTTCGCGGTGAACCGGTCCTAGCGACGCTGCGTAAATCCCTAAGCCTTTAATTTTGAACCTAGTTCGTCGTTCTCTGTTGGCACTTCACCGCTCCCCCTGGCTGCTTAGCCCCGTTTCCCTATGCGAACTCTTCTCCTGATCCTGTCTTGTATCGGTGTCGGATACGCCATCGCGAGAGTCCAGCACGAGCGTCGCGTTTCCAAGATGGTCAACGCCATGGGGAACAACGAAGCGGTGGGAATCACGTCCCAAAAAGAAGCCATCCAAGCCGCCATACGGGAAGCAGCCGCGGCAAAGGCGGGGAAGATCGAGGTGGTCAATGGTGCCGATCTCGATTTCGGAATGATGATGAAGGGAACGAAACGATCTCACAAGTTTATCTTCAAGAACGTCGGCGAGGCAAATGCGAGACTTTGGTTCAAAACCAGCACCTGCAAGTGCACGGTAGGTAAGTTCAAAGACGCGACATTGGCCCCAGGGGAAGAGACTGAAGTTGAACTGGAATGGAAGGCCGAGGGAGGAACGGGCGAGTTCGCGCAGACGGCTACCGTCGGAACCGATTGCCCGAGCCAAGAGGAAGTCAAACTTACGATCCATGGTGAGATCGGCCAAGCCTACGTGTTTGATCCACCACCCCACAACTATGGCGATATCTTCAGCAACCAAGAGACGGAAATACCGTTCACTATTTACAGTTTCCAGGAAGGGCCCATGAATCTGGGAACCGGTGCAGTAAAAGACGCGATCCTCTCAAAGCGTATCAAGGTCGAACTGGATTCAGAAAAGGAACTTTCCAAGGGTGAGATTCCCAAGATGGAGAGCGCGCGGCGGATGATCCAAGGGAAGATTCGCGTCCTGCCTGGTGTCGCCGCGGGTCCTCTGAACATCGACATCCACATCGTTCGAAAGCAGAAGGATGGCCCTGACGACGAGTTCTTAACCTACAACGTCCGCGGACGGGTCGTAACACCGGTCCGTATCATCGCTGGTGACGATTACAATGAAACCCGAAACATCCTAAGCTTGGGATCGGCAAAATCTTCCAGCGGGCTCAAGAAGTCATTCATGATTGCTATTCGAAATGAAGACTCGAAAAAGGACCCCAACGTGCGAATTGGTAAGGTCGTCCCAGATCAAGTGAAAGCGACCTTGGGCGAACCCAAAGTCTCACCCAATCAACGCATTTACCCCATCACACTAGAAATCCCGGCCGGCACCGATCCGGTTGAAC
>VGZN01000212.1 GCA_016872635.1 Planctomycetota bacterium
TTCAACGCGATGAGCACTCGCCAAGCGTTGCTAGCGGTACGGTCCGATTGGCCAGTGCGCAAGAACGACTGAGTTTGCCACCATCCGGTGTTGAAACGACGAACGAAACCGTAACGAGTGATAAGCCCAAGACCGAAAAGCTGATTTCTGTGGGAGCAGACCAAGATGCACTCCCCGCAGGGTCCGGAACGGTTGCATTGCCAACGCCAATCAAAAGCGTTCCGTCGACCGGCCTCCGAGTTCCAGCAGACGGCGTCAGCGTTCCAGCAGCGGGCCGGTCGGATGTGCTCACCTTTAATGGTGTGCTTTCGTTTGTGAATGACGTTTGGATACCTGCTCAAACCGATGGAATCATTCAGCAATTGATGGTGGACGAAGGTTCCGTCGTACAAGCCGATTCGGTCTTGATCGAACTCGACAGCAGGCTTGCTAGTGCAGAGGTTCAAGTCGCCGAAAACGAAAAAACATCGGCCATGCTAAAGGCAGAGGACGATAGCCAAATCAGGTTCTCGGAGGCATCGCTAGATGTAGCGAAATCCGTCTTGCTTCGGTCGCAAGAACTCTATGAGACCGGGGTTGAAGCCCGAGACGACCTGGAAAAGAAGAACTTGGAGCGGATCAAGGCTGGTTTTCAAGTCGATGTCTCGAAACGAGAACAAAAGATCAATCAAGCAGCCGTGGGGGTCAGCGATGCCAAACTCAACGCCGCCAATGTTCAAGTCGAGTTGCGAACCATTAAGGCTCCCTTTAGCGGCATGGTCGCTGAAACGCAAAAAGAACGCTTCGAATGGGTGAAAGCCGGCGACCAAATTCTTCGATTGGTTTCACTTGAAAAATTTAGGGTGCGTGGATTCGTCCTTCTCGAGGAATCTCCGAATATTCTCGAAGGCGCTCCCGCGCGAATCACCGTTCCCATCGGTCCAGGCAAGGTAGAAACGATCGATGGAGTCGTCGGCTTCGTCAAACCTGAATCAGTTGGTAAAAAGCAAAGCGGTAACGAATACGTGGTATGGGTTGAAATGCCGAATCGCATGGTCAATGGTAAGTACCTTTTCCGCGGTGGTATGGATGCCAAGGTGGAAATCTATCCCCAACGCTAGACACCTAGCGCATAGTTTTTTTGGAACTCTGTCAGGCTTTGCGACTCCAAGGGAGCGTAGACAAACAGATTTCCGACGCAGCCTCGCTGCGGATGAGTGATCCATATTGAAGGAGCGAGTAGACACCTATGACCACCATGGCGGATTCCCTGGTCAACAGCGCGATGCGTCCCCTGAGGTTGCGTCGTCGTCCTGACTTGGAATCCCGACGTCACAAGTACGATGGGCGAGTTTATTGGGTTGTAAAAGAGCCACTCGGACTGAACTACTTCCGCTTCCACGAAGAAGAGTTTGCCATCCTCAATATGCTGGATGGGGAGACTTCTCTCCAAACGATCAAGGATCGGTTCCAGGCGGAGTTCGCGCCGCAGCGGATCTCCCTCCAGGATTTGCAACAGTTCGTCGGTATGCTCCACCGAAGCGGACTAGTGATTTCACACGCGTCTGGTCAAGGCAAGCCATTGCGACGCCGCGGAGAAACGAAAAAGCGAAAGGAGTTGCTCGGCAAACTCTCCAACATTTTCGCCATCCGATTCCGAGGCATTGATCCCGATCGTATGCTCACCGCGCTCATTCCATGGTTCGGCTGGCTCTTCACCACGTGGTGTATTTTTCTCGCATTGGGCCTCGGCATCGCAGCGTTGACCTTGGTGGCCGTTAACTACCAGGAATTCCGGGGTAAACTTCCTACGTTCGAGCAATTCTTTGCCGCCAATAATTGGCTTTGGTTGGGGCTGACCATGGCCACCGTCAAAGTCCTCCACGAGTTTGGCCACGGCTTGAGTTGCAAGAAGTTCGGAGGTGAATGCCACGAAATGGGAGCGATGCTCCTTGTCTTTACGCCTTGCCTCTATTGCAACGTATCCGATTCATGGATGCTACCCAACAAATGGCAACGGGTCTTCATCGGCGCTGCAGGGATGTACGTCGAGTTGATTCTCGCTTCCATCGCAACCTTCCTTTGGTGGTTCAGCGAAGACGGCATGTTCCATTTCTTGTGCTTGAGCGTCATGTTCATCTGCTCGGTCAGCACCGTCGTGTTCAACGGAAATCCACTTCTGCGATTTGACGGTTACTACATCATCATGGACATCCTCGAGATCCCTAACTTGCGTCAAAAGGCGAGCGAGATCCTCAAGCGTTGGTTTCAGAAGAATTGCTTGGGCCTGGAACTTCAAGACAACCCGTTCCTCCCCCAAGGAAACCGCTTCCTTTTTGGTGCGTACACCATCGCATCGTTCATCTACCGCTGGGTTGTTGCATTTGGAATCATCATGTTCCTGAACCAGGTTTTAAAACCCTACGGCCTTCAATCTTTGGGACGCACTTTTGCGATCGCCGGGGTAGCAGGAATGGTGGTGCCTGCTTTCTTCGGGGTTTACAAATTTTTCAAGACACCAGGTCGAGCGAGCAAAATGAAACGAGGAAATATCCTGACCAGCTTGGCGGTGGCATCGGCCATCATCGCCTTCGTCGCCTTCTTTCCACTCCCTTTCTATGTTTATTGCCCGACCGAGGTCCAACCGTCCAACGCTGTCGAGGTACGGACTTTAGTCGGTGGCGATTTGGTCCGTTGGCATAAACAACCGATGGATCACGTATCTCGCGGTGATGTAATCTGCGAATTGGAAAATCTCGACCTAAAGTACCAGCGCACCAAGGCTGATGGGGAACTCCTAGTTGCAACGACGAAACTGAAGGACCTCCAAAGCTCCGCTGCTACCGACTCCACCAAGATCCAATACCTTCGCGTCCAAGAAGAAGACGTGGAAACCAAAAAAAATGTATTGGCTGTGCTCGACCAAAAGTTCGCGAACCTCGTCGTGAAAAGCCCCATCGACGGGATTCTCTTTCGCCCACCGCCCAAGGAGGATTCCAAGGCAGCGAAGGCCCAAGAGCAATTGCCGACGTGGTCAGGAGATCCCTTTGACCCCAGCAACCAAGATATCTTTTTCGGAGACGGAGATCTCCTTTGCATGGTCGCTCCCAAGGACCTCATGGAAGCGGTCCTCATTGTCGATCAGCACGATCGCGACCTGCTCCAAATGGGAGACGAGGTAAGCATCATGCTCGAATCGGCACGCTTGGAATCCCTCAAAGGAAAAATCACCGGATTCTCGGCTTCGGAAATCAAAGAAGTCCCCCCGCAACTGGCGATTCCGGTCGGTGGTAGCCTCGATACGAAAACCGATGAAAACGGCAGAACGGTACCAATCAGTACCTCCTACCAAGTTCGCGTCGAGTTCACGTCGGAAAATGTACCGGCTAGGCCGGGTTATCGGGGTGAGTCAAAGGTCCATTTAGCGTGGCGTTCCGCAGGATGGCGGTTGTACCGATACTGTGTCAAGACATTCAATTTTGAATTTTGATCCCGGGTCGGTCTTGAGGAAGTTGCGTGCTAGAGTTTGGGAAACGAAGGGCGCTGAGTCCCAGTTCGTAGGTTGATTTTTTCTTGGAGTAAAAAATATGTCGAGTGAAGTAGAACAAGATCCAGCAGTCGATCAGCGCCAGCAACAGCAGGCGGTACAAGTTCAAGTGAAGGATGACGATGCGATCGCCTTGTACGCGAATTTCTGCCGCGTCACTGGCTCGCCAGAAGAACTGATCGTCGATTTTGGCTTGAATCCTCAACCCGTTGGCATTCCCAAGGATCCAATCCATGTGAAGCAACGGATCATCATGAATTTCTACACCGCAAAGCGTCTTCTCGCCGCTCTGCAAATGTCCGTACAACGTCACGAAGCTGTCTTCGGCGTTCTCGAAACCGACATTCAAAAGCGTTTGCGAGTTCAGCAGTAGTCTGTTGATTCGGTTGCTCTCGCAATCGAAGAGATCACGCCCAAAAGCATTCAAAGCCTCGGCCTTCGATTCGTTTTTCGACGACTCGAATCCGAGGCTTTTTTCGTTGTTTCAGAGTTTTCCGGTAGGGGCTGAGATCGTGGGGCGACGCGCGTTCATTTGGATCAGTTTCAAGTAGGCGGCAATCGCAATACTCGCCGCGATAAACGCAGGAAGCTTGTTGAGGTCGTAGAGGCCACCCGCCATTGCCTCGTTGGAACTATGCAAAACAGGAATGAGAAACGTGTACAAACCAAACGCAATGCCTAATGCTAAATACCCAAAGCCAATGCACACGACAAAACATGGGAGAAAAATCCTTATCCCACCATAAGTCATGCAGCGGTGCTGGTACCGTTCGCAAAGTTGACATCGAAACGCGACATAGACCGCCAGGAGCAATCCACCGATGGCTGTTCCGATCATCGCCTCGCCTAACGAGAATACCCCAACAAAAGCTAGAGCGCTCAACGCAACCATCCCCCCCCAAGCCACCCAAAAGGATCGGGGGATCCGATAAAATGTGGAATCATCAGCGTACGATGCAGTGGTATTGGAACGGATAGGCTCGGAAAGATCTCCAGGCGGCTGATAGGGGTTTTCTTCTTGCATCGGCAGTCACCTCAAGGTCGGCAAATCAGGTCCCATTCGATTGTTTTTTGAGCGACTCGAGTAACTGCAGAGCTTGGATCGGTGTCAAGCTATCGATGTCTAACTCCTTGAGCTTTTCCACAACCTCGTTCTCTTGCCAATGGAATAAGGTCATCTGGATGTGGCCAGGCTTCTTGGCAGGCGGCGGTGCCAGTTTCGGTTGCCCGTAGCGATTCAATTGGTTCGCCTCGAGTTGGCTCAGCAGGTCTTTGGCTCGCTCATTGACTGATCTAGGTATCCCCGCCAAACGCGCTACATGGATCCCGTAGCTCTTATCTGCTCCGCCTGGCACGATACGATGGAGAAAGACGACTTGTTCATCCCATTCCTTGACCGAGACGTTCCAGTTCCGAACACTCGTCAGCGACTTTTGCAGTTCGACCAACTCATGGTAATGGGTCGCGAACAAAGTGCGGGACTGATTGACTTCGTGGAGATGCTCTACGATCGCCCATGCCAGCGACAACCCGTCGTAGGTGCTTGTGCCGCGACCTATTTCATCGAGTATCACCAGGGAGTGCGGGGTAGCCGTGTTGAGAATCCGAGCAGTCTCTACCATCTCCACCATGAAGGTACTTTGCCCGCGAGCTAATTCGTCGCTAGCCCCAACGCGAGCAAAGAGACGATCCGCGATACCGATGGTGGCTTTGCGAGCGGGGACGAAACTTCCGATCTGGGCCAACACTAAGATCGCGGCTGTTTGCCGGATGTAAGTGCTCTTACCAGCCATGTTAGGCCCAGTGATCAATTGGATCCGACCATGCTCCGAACCGAGCATGCAGTCGTTCGGCACAAAGGTCCCCTTGGCCAGCATCACGTCGAGGACCGGATGCCGCCCTTCATAAATTTCCAAGACCGGTTCCTCGGTCACTTTAGGACGCACGTAACCTTGTTTGACCGCGAGTTCGGCGAGCGACCCGAGACAATCCAACTCGGCGATGATCGCCGCGTTGATCTGCAGTTGAGTCGTCGTACGATGGACCGCGTCGCGCAGCTCCAGAAAAAGCTCATACTCGAGTTGCTTAGCAGAATCATCCGCCGTCAGCACCTTTTCCTCGTACTCCTTGAGCTCAGGTGTGATGTAGCGTTCGCAGTTCTTCAGTGTTTGCTTTCGAATGTACGATGTTGGAATCCGATCGCGATGGGTGTTGGTGATCTCGATGTAGTATCCGAACACCGAGGTGAATCCAACCTTCAAGCTCGGGATACCGGTGATTTGAGACTGGTCGGCTTGGTACCGAGCAATCCATTCCTTTCCCCCCGTGGCTAAGCCGCGCAGCTCATCCAGCCGGGCGTCGTAACCATCGCGGATGAAACCGCCACCCTTCGACAACAAAGGGCATTCCGCTTGCAATGCCCCCTCGAGGCGTTCCAAAAGGGACTCGCACAGTTCCATCCGATCCTTGAGCTGCGACAACCGCTCGGAGGCTCGCTCTTCGAGAATGCCCTTGAGTTTGGGAAGCTGCCGCAGGGACCTCCCAACATGTTGCAAGTCGCGTGGACTGCATCGCCCTGTGGCAACGCGAGCCAATAGACGTTCCAAGTCATACACCTCGCGGAGCGATTCCCGGATGGTCCCACGAAGTCTCGCATCGCGCACCAGCTCCTCAACGGCCCCCAATCGGGATTCGATTTGAGTGACCGACACCAACGGAGAGGATAACCATTGAGACAACCGCCTCGCCCCCATCGGCGTTACCGTTCGATCGAGCACTTCGAGGAGCGACCCATCCCGAGACCCGGTCCGAATCGTTTGTGTCAATTCCAGCGAACGGCGCGTGGCCGAGTCGATTTCCAGGCATCGTTGCAACCGGGCAGGGATGAGTTGCTGGATGTGATCTAGAGACGTCTTTTGGGTTTCCTGCAGGTAAGCGATCGCGGCACCCGCGGCGCTAATCGCAAGATTGTCCGACGATTCTGCGGTCCCAGAAACTCCATTTTTTGAGGCACCCGTCGATTCTCTATTCTTGGATTCGCCTAGTTCCCATCCCATCCCTGTGAGATCCAGAACCCCAAAGTGCTGGTGCAGTACCCGCTGCGACTCCTCGAATCCAAACTGCCAAAGAGGTCTCCGCGTCAAAACCCAGCCAGACAACGCATCCGCCCCGAGGCTCGAATCATCCTCACGAATCAAGATCTCCGAGGGACCAATCCGAGCGATCTGATCGTGAAGCTGTGAAAGTGGATAGGATGCGGCCTCAAAGCGTCCTGTCGACAACTCCACCCAAGCGATCCCGATCCATGAATCCCCTGTTTGACCAGGTTTGGGAACGTAGACCGCCATCAAGAGATTGCTCGTATGTGGGTCGAGCAAGGCATCATCGGTCAGCGTACCGGCCGTAACGATCCGTTGGACTTCGCGACGAACCAGTCCCTTGGCGGTCGCAGGATCTTCGACCTGCTCACAAACGGCAACCCGAAACCCCTGCCGAACGAGCTTGGATAAATAACCTTCCAGTTGATGATGGGGGAAGCCCGCCATTGGTATCGGATTCTCCCCCTTGTCCCGACTGGTAAGAGTCAGCCCCAAAACACGTGCCGCCGTTTTGGCATCATCATGGAATAGCTCGTAAAAGTCCCCCATGCGAAACAGGAGGATGGCATCCCCGCTGGCTGCTTTGGCCTCCTCATATTGACGCATCATCGGGGAAAGATTCATCGTTTCCGAAGCCACTCCTCGTCTAAGTCAAGATCTAAGTCCAGTACGAACAGCCCAGTAAAAACACAGCGTTTACAACTGCGATTTTTGCCTGCGCAGTGCCCAATGAGGGGCATCATCTGGTTCAGGATCGGACCACGGATTCGACGAAGCACCGCCAAGTTGGGTATGTGAAAGGAAGTATGGTACTGGAGTCGCGATGTGGGAAGACACCCCCTCAAATTCCGCATTCAGGATTTCGAATTGGAGCTCAAGTGGTCCGATCTCCAACCAGCGCAACACCCCATTTCCAACACGACGGACGTGACCTCGACCGCGCGAAATCGGCCCTTCGTAGCTTAGGTAAGCACTTCGATGCATCGGCAGTCTCCAAAACCGAACTCCTTCCCAGGCATCCAACAAGAATCCAGCACCTTGCGTTCGGGACAAAAGAGGGGATTCGGTGGCGAAGGCAATCAACGTTTGCTCCGAACCTTGTTGACTCAATCCCGACGCAATGATGGGGTTGTTCGACCATGAATCCAAGTCGCACCCGGAAGAATCTTTGGACGTTTTTTTCGCCATTGATGGAGTTGGCAGTTCCAGCAGCCAGTCCCAATGATCCCCTCGTTTTCCAGTTTTTAGGCCGGTATGGTGCAATACGACGAAGCGAAAAACCATCTCTTTAAAAATTTCCACTATTTCTTTTCCGGTCGGGGTGAGGGGAACTATTCCGACCAATTCGCATCAAAATCGACGTCAAAGACCGCAAAACCGTCGTTTTCGTTCTCCTTTGGCACACGGATGGTGGCGATTGCAAAGGAAATTGCCCCAAAAAAGCCTCTCTCGAAACCCTTTTTTCGGGGACGGCTCCTGCGTGGAGGCGGTTCGGAACCAAGCCGACCACTCCCCGCAATCGGCACAAATTTGCATCCCAAAACCGCCTAATTATACTCGAAACCAAGTGTTCCGCGGGAGCGTCGTTTCTACCTAAAGGCGACTATCCTGCCATTATAACCCACCAATCCAAATTGGTACTAAGGTTAATCGCAAATGGGAATTGATGAATCCAGGTCTAAGAGCCGAAGCCTTTCTCGACTCAAGAACCGTCGAACAAGCTTTAGATCACTCCTTTGCGAGCAATTGGAACGCCGCGAAGTCATGGCAGGGGCCATCTTTACGCCAGGCACCGACTCGAACTACATGGACCAAGTTCAGAGTCGCATTGAGAACTTTGCGCAGCAACAGCTAGGCGGCGGCGGCAACCAAATCAATTTGCTGGGAAATCGCTGGGTGAACCCAGTGGGTGGTGCTAGTCCTAACAACGGTGATACCGCC
>VGZN01000213.1 GCA_016872635.1 Planctomycetota bacterium
AAACCAAAGTACAACGCGCACATCCGCTTTGCGGTGTCGCTGGGTTCCGACGCTTCTCCCATGCACTCAAGCCACGGTAGTCCGAGCGAAACGCCAGTGCCTAGCAGGAAGGAACGTCGATCGAGATGCATCGTTGGGTCTCGTTTCTTGGGAAGGCAGTCGTATTGACTGATGAGATTGGTCGGCGGTTGGAGGGAAAATTCTTTGGGAACTGGACCGACAGGTATTGAAGCCAGCGCGAGACGTCTGCTTGTTGGCTAAATGCTACTTTGTCAAAAAGAGCTCGCTGCCCACAATGCTCTGGATCAGCCCTCGTAGGCGATAATCATTCGCTGCAAACTGTGTGGTCAATGCGTCCATGGTAGGCTGGTCGGTGAGTTCCAACCGCCGCCCAAGGGCGTACGTCGCTAATTTGGAAACCAACGCTTTTGCGAAGTCGCTTTTTCGCTGGTTTACCAAATAACCTTTCAAAGATTCTACCCCATCGAGCGTCTGTCCACTGGGGAGTTTATCGGCAGATTTTACCGGTACTGTTTCGAATTTTCCGTTCACTTTGCGGCGAACCTCGTCCCGCCAAAGCCCGATCGCATCGTAGTTTTCTAAGGCGATCCCCCAAGGATCAATTCCGCGATGGCAGCGAGCGCACGCTTCACGACTGCGGTGAATCTCCAATTGCTCGCGTACGGAAAGCTTTAAAAACTCCGGGTCGGCTTTTTCGAGCGGAGGGGTATCGGGAGGTGGTGGAGCGGGTGGGTCGTTCAGTAATCGGTCTCGAATCCAGACCGCACGCCGAACCACATGCGAATCGGCACCGGTCGAATTTCCTAGCAGAATACCAGCTTGTCCGAGCAATCCGCCGCGACGGGAGCCCGACTCAAGATTTACTCGACGGAAGGACCGACCATACACTCCAGAAATACCGTAGTGCTTCGCCATCGGCTCATTCAACACCCCAAAGTCCGACGACAACAGATTCAACGCGCTCAGTTCCCGTTGCATCAACTCCGCAAAAAACGCATGTGTCTCAGCCCGCATCTGCTCCTTGAGCGAGTCGTCGAACTGGGGATAAAACTCCCGATTCACGGCGACTCGGTCCATGTACTCGAGGCGAAGCCATTGGTCTGTAAATTGACGAACAAACGACATGGATCGGGGATCATCAAGCATGCGGTCGACCTCTGCTGCCCGAACCTTTGGGTCCATCAGTCGATCATTGACGCACAGCTTTTCCAGTGGCTCATCCGGCATCGTACTCCATAAAAAGTACGACAATCGCGATGCCAATTCATAGCTTTGAATCGGCCGCTTTTCAGGACCGGAGGGTTCAAAATGGTAGAGGAAATCCGGCTGGATCAGAACCATCGCCAGCGTCTCACGCATCGCTTCCTCGAGCGATGGAAAGTCACTGCGGATCGAATCATGAAAATCCATGATGCGAGTGATTTCCAACTCGCTAGCAGGCCGGCGAAAAGCTCGGGTCATGAACCTTTGCAACACCTCGCGGACATATCCTCTCTCATCCGATCCCCGTTGCTCCGAATCAAAAAGAATTCGTCGATGAGTGAATGGTGGCCACTGTTCAAACACCGGACCATGGAACGCAACGGACTGGACAGCGAGAACCGGCAAGTGCGGTTCGTCCGGGTATTCCTGCTTTTTATCCGTCAATTCTTTAGGAAGAAGAGAACCATCGCTGTAACGATTACGGACTCGCACGACCAATCCCGGGAATTTTCCTTGGCCGCGTACCGGCAACGGAAAATTTTCTATACGGCCTCGAAACTCACGCATCTGGGGGCCTTCGCTAGTGATCTCAACTAGCTCAAAATCGCGCATGAGGATTTCCGTATCAGGCTGATAGCCTACCGAGACTTCCAGTAGCGGAAACCCCATATTAGGCTTCAGTTCGGCATTGAATTTGACCCGGACGATGAAGTCACCAACCTCTGGGTAATCGTCCTTCATCTTTGCCAAAAATTCCTGCTGACGCCCTAGTCGATTTGAACGTTGGGCGTTTCCAAGCCAGTTATCGATCTTGCTCTCAGTGAACTCATGCTGAAACACCTGGGGAGTCTCGCCACTGACTAGAATGCGATCGAGTGCCCGTCGCGCAGCATCTAGGTAGTATTCGAGTTGCATGGCGGACATGCTCAGAGCACGACCATCATTCGCGAAACCATCCCAGGAAACGTTATCCGGAGGAAGGTCACGGGTGTAGTCCATATCCAGCCCGAGGAGATCGAGCATGCTGTTTTGGTACTCAATTCGATTCAGACGGCGCAATACGACTCGTCCACTCGTGTCACGAGTCGCTTCCACGGCCTCACGGATTTTTCCCGAAATCCAGCGGACCAGCGTCTGATGCTCCACTTCGGTTAACTGCGGTTCGTCCTGCGGAGGCATCTCACCCGACTGAAGCACGTGAAGGACTTCATGCCACCGCTCGGCCGCCGCGCGATCATTGACCAAATCGGTAGATAGAGTATCCACTCGCACGCCGGATTCCTGCACGTCTGGACCATGGCACTTACCACATCTAGTCGTTAAGACCGGAAGGACTTCCGATTCAAAATCAGACGCTGAGATTGCACAGCAAGAGAGAATCACCAACAAGGGTGATACAAGGAAAGGGGAAACCACGTGCACAGACCATTGGTTTGAAAGGCGGGAGCAAAAAATTTTGCCGAAGGAGATAGCCTCGAGAATAACGACTTCACCAACCAATTGCAAGGTATTTCTTCGCTTCGAACCTAACGGTCCGAAAACGAACGATTGCCCATCGATCATTCCGTCCTTGGCTCGGAATCGATCTCTAGCGAAGCAACTTTATCTTCGGCGAGACTTGCAGAGATACTCTCCAAATCAATCGACTGCCCTCGCATGATGCGAGCTAGGTATTCCATTCGATGGGATATGCGTTGCACTTCAGTTTCATTCCCCAATCGCTGGGATGCGAACCTCCGATAGGCCAGAATACTGTACTCGAATGCCTCGGGCGATTGCAGGTACCCTTCCTTCTCCCCTAACAACATCGCGTTTTTGGTTGAAAACCACTCATCGCATTCCGCCGTCTCGTCGAGCAGTTCCTTAAACTCATCTCGCTTCAATAAGAAACGAACCGACAATACATACAAGTAGGCAAAATCTCGTACGGTCCAACTCTGATCCCAGGCATCCTGGAATATGTCTTTCGCAAAAACCTTGGCTGAGTGATAGTGCTCCTTTGCGAGCGAATACTCCCCTTGATTTTCACAAATGCTCGCCAAGTTGTAGTAACACCTTATGGCATATGCCGCCAAAAGTGGTCGATCGCGATGACGTTGCGCTAAAGAGCTCGAATCACGAAGGACCCGTGCGTAGATACTGCTAGCATCTTCGTAACGACGAAAATGCTGGAAATAACTCCCCAATTCGAACCGCATCGCGTTTTCGAGATCAGCGACATCGACATCGTCAGGATTCGCTTTTAATAGTTCCCCTGTGATCTCAAGCGCCTGCTGCACGAGCTCCTCGGGCGATCGGATACCTGCCTGTTCCTCGGGTGGAATGCTTACAAAGAGGGTGGCCAACAAATAGTACGATGTGGCTAACTGAAAACGATTCCGAGCGGATTTTTTCGGTTCCAGCACCAAGAGTCGCTGCTGAATATCGATCACTTTCAAACGTTCGTCATAAGCTCTTCGAAATTGGCCAAGCGATGACAAACTGACCGAGTAGTAATGACGCAGAACAGAGAGCGTTTGGAGAACTCGGGGGGTCTCGTCCCCCCGTGCCACTTGCTGGCTGAGGAATTGAATCTCTGGTTCGAGGATTTCCAAAAGATTCGCAGCCGTAACTCGGTTTCCTTCCAAGATACGGTCACCAAACGTACTGCCAACGCGCGCGATGTTTTCGAGTGCCCAATCCGATGTCTCTTGTTCCAACTTTCGGGAACGCTGGATGACGATTCCCGCAATGGTGCTGATCGCAAGCAGCAGCACCAATAGACTGGCGACTATTGGGTACCTTCGGATCGCTCTGATGAGATTGCGTAGCGGTGTTGACTTGCGGGCCGCCACCGATTCCCCATTTAAGAAGCATCGCAGGTCGATCGCTAACTCCTGCGCTGTCTGATAGCGATCTTCGGGAGACTTGCGCAGGCATTTCATCGTGATTGCCTCAAGGTCTCGCGGAATGCTCGGACGTTTGGTCCATGGCGATGGTACTTCTGCGTGGATTACCATCGACTGTACCGCACGATCCTTGGGGTCATCGAAAGGTACAACTCCTGTCAGAAGTTCGTAGAGGACAACGCCTAACGAGTAGATATCAGAAGTGGTACCGATGGATCGAATATCCCCGCGAGCTTGCTCGGGAGACATATAGCGCACGGTCCCGATGACCAATCCATCAAGGGTATGGTCTCGATCGAACGACGGCTCCAATCGTTTCGACAATCCAAAGTCGGTGATGACTGGTCGAACCCCTAAGCCCTCCGTATCCTTCGATGCGCTTTTCACTAAGAGAATGTTGCTCGGCTTAATATCCCGATGGAGCGTCAGACGGGAATGAGCATACTGGACCGCATCAGCAACCTGAGACACTAAACTGGCTGCTTCGCGAGGCGACATCAATTGACCTCTCGATTGCAACCATTTGGTGAGCGGCCCTGAATCCGCAAGCTCCGAAGTTATGAAAGGGAGATCTTCCAATCTCCCGGTGTCGTAAATCCGGATAATGCCTGGATGGGAAAGCCTTGCTGTTGTTTGGGCTTCTCCAAAAAAACGATTCCGAGTATCGGTCGAATCCGATTTGGATGGTCGCAGAAACTTCAATGCCACAGGCATCTGGAACTTGGTGTCGAATGCTGAAAAAATAATGCCGTAGGCACCCGTCCCGATTAGCTTCGGACTCGTAAATCGTTGAGCAACTGTTGTCGATTCCGATTGAACGTTTCTACCATGATCATCGACAAATCCCCCCGCATCGCTATCCAACCAATCGAGTGGGTTCGTCGACGATGTATTCACGCCGAAGCTTTGAATCTCGATGACAGCGGTTTGTTGCAATAGTTTGACGCAACTCTCGATATCTCGCTTCGAATCCACCTTTCGGTCCAGCACGTCCCAGCCCGAATGATCCATCCACTCACAGATACGATTGATCTCATCGGCATTGACGCTGGAGGAACTAGTCACCTTGTTCGATCTCCTTACGAATGGCAAGAACACATCGATTGACTAACATACGCACGGCATCCGGGGACCTTCCAACGCGATTTCCGATTTCCTCGTAAGTCATTTCCTTACGAAAACGCCATCGCAAAACCTTGCGTAACTCCTTGGGCAATCGCTTAAACGCCTGGATAGCCTTGTGCGCGAACTCATCGCTAATCAACTTGTCCAACGGTGATTCCGCCCGCGGATCCACAAATGATCGCATGATCTCTTCATGCTGGCTATCGACGATCTGCTCGCGGCGCACATCGCGTTTTCGGGCCCTGTAGAAATGCTGGCGAACATCGGCGATGCGGCGCGCTAGTACTCGCCGCAAATACCCCTTCCACTCGCTTCGGTTCTGCAGATTATGGTTCTTAAAGCCGCTCGAAACTCCGTCGAGCGCTTCCTGAACAACATCGGATGCATCGACTTTCGCGGCAAGCTTCTTGCCTAGCATCCCTTCGGCGATCTCGTGCAAGAGCGGGCGATACCACTCGATCAGTTTTTCCAGCGCATCGGAGTCCCGGTTCCAAAGCATGTCCGTGACAGGCTTGGAACTACCGACCGATTGACCCGGTGAGGAACCCGATGAGGAACTCGATGATTTGCTGGAAGAAATATTGGCGTTGGACATTTATTCGCAGTGCATACGGTACCGATACAAGTATCGAGCGACACGTTCCAGTAGTTTAACCGATCACCGTACACGCATCATAGGTCCAGTTTCACGGATAAACATAGTCTAAACATATTCGCACCCAAATATGGCTGGCCGAAACTCGCTCGTCAAAGTCCTTGAATGTAGGCAATTAAGTCGAGAATATCATCGTGACTCAAGGTGTTAAGCAATCCTTCCGGCATCGAGGAAATACGTGATGGGACGGAGCGTTCCAAGTCTTGGATTTTGAATCGAACCTCGGTACCACCAGGATCGTTGAGATTCGTGGATACCATCACCGTGTCACCGGCCATGTTTACTGTGCGCCCTGTGAACGTCGTACCATCCTTCAACTGATAGATCTGAAGGCCATATTGCTCGTTGATCACCTTGCTAGGAGACATAATATTTTCTAACAAATCGGCCGCGGTGTATCTCCCCGACGCACTGGTCAAATCGGGTCCACCCAAGCCCCCTTCGCCTCGGAAACTGTGGCATGCGATGCATGAAGCCGCCGCAAAAAGATTCTTTCCATTTTCGATATTGCGAGCTTCCGTTAGCTTCTTGGCTAGGGTTGGCAAGAGTTCATCCATGCTCCAGTTTCGGACAAAAGTACGATGGATGGGTGGTACCGCCTGAGCTGTCTTTTGAGCTTGCAGGATTTTCTCTGCAAACTCCAGACGCTCCACTTCATTCAACATTTGTAGAGATCGGTTCAGGAAATGATCCCGTCTCGCTCGCGCAGTAAATCCACCTTTCCAGTTTGGCACCAAGTCGACGACCGTTTGGAAAAACTGCTTCCGTAGATGAGGCGTCCAGTCCAATCCCTCCGCTGTTAAGGCCTGCACATAAACAACCTGCTCCTCCTGCGTTCGACTATTCCGTAACAAACTCAAGGCGGGTCCGATCACGTTCTTGCTTTGAAGCGCGACGCTTAGGGCAACGATCTCCTCGTTCACGATGCGATCTGGCGAAGGAATCACCGGTTCTACGATCGAAAGTAGTTCGGTTGCAGCATCGCGGTCGAAACGACCATGACGGCTCGCTGAAAAGTCAGTATACGAAGGTACCATCGTTGCTCTTCGGCACCCAAACTTGCAAATTCCCAGCGTTTCAATGCTGCGAGAACTTCTTTTTGCACCTCGGGTTGATGATCGGTCGAACGCACCAGTGATAGTAGCGCCTGCAAACCGACCCTCGCGTCGCATTCGGTCAAGGCGCGTGGCTTCCAATCCCCGACGGGCTGCCACTCCAGCGCGGTCCGAGCGGCAGCGCGAATAGCCCGATCCTTGCTCCCTAGATGCGGCCAAAGCATTTCGATCGCCGTCGATTCGTTTTGTCCGTGATACGATTCCAGCCTCACTCTTAATTCACGCGCCACCCTTGAGGCTTCATCCAACGTCGACACGGTCACCGCACCCGTCGATTCTGAACCTAAGTAGGTGACTCGGTATAGTCCCGATTGGGTCCCGCGTCCTCCCGTGAGAAAATACAACGCACCATCCCTAGGTGACACTCCAACGTCGGCAATCGGGAGGCCTTGAGCGCTCAGGAATGGCTCAGGTTCAGCGGTTTACGATGCTCCCAAAGGAGTCAGGTGTACGGTAAACATCCGACCGTAACTCCAATCGCAAGCAAATAATGCTTGCTGGTAACGAGCGGGGAATTTCGCTCCGTAGCCAAAACATATGCCCGTCGGCGATCCGGGACCGATGTTTTTTAATGGGGGCTGAATGTCCTCCCACGCAGATGTCCAACTCCACAGCATTTCACCAGCACGCCCACCCCAACCACAATCGGTCCCACTCAGAATCTGACGAATAGCCGTCGGCCTGTAATTCGGCAATCCAAAATCGTTCTCCAAATCACTGTCGTAAGTGAACAAATCACCATCACGATTGAACGCCAGGTCGTAGCAGTTACGCAAACCGATGCACAGATACTCTGCGTTCTTTCCATCGAGGTCCGCTCTCATCACCCAACCGCCGGAATAAGGCTGTTCCGTGTATTGGAAATCCCAGCTATCCCGGTTCCAATGCTTGGGTACTCTTCCCTTTTCGCACGGCAACCCATTTCGGTCTCCACTAACAATGTAAATGGACCTTCCGTCAGGGCCTGGAATCACCGCATGCAAGCTGTGTTCCACCCAATTTGCGGCATCATCACGCACGTGAGGAAACTCGATAAGTCGCTCTGCAGTATCGAGCTTATCATCGCCATCGGTGTCTATGATTCGGAGTAAAACGTCAGGGCGAAAATTCTCGTCAGAGCGATCACCATGCTGGATTAGGTACAATGCTCCATTAATAAAAGACATGCCTTGTGAAAATCCCCATCGATCGGAAACAACTTCAACGAGAGATTCTCTTTCCGTGCCTTCTTCAGCGGGCGTTATGCGGAACAACCGAGGCCCTTGATCCGACGCATAGATCCTGCCACGATCATCAAAGCACATGGCGACCCAGGAACCTTGGTCTTTTGGTACCGAGTAAATTCGATCTACCCAAAATCCATCGCGCACCCGAATCGCCTCCGCGGGAGTAGCTTGCTCCTGCGCAACGAGCGAGGAGCCACTGATGACGATGCCAACAGGACACAAGCAAAGGGTCTGAAACAATCTCGGTCCCATACGTACTCCGTCCCTCTCCCGAAAGCGAAACTCTTGTAATAACTGCGCAATCTCGCAAAGCCAGTTGCTT
>VGZN01000214.1 GCA_016872635.1 Planctomycetota bacterium
TCGAGAGGCATCTGGGACGAGTTCTGACCACCGAGCAATTGGATTACTACGCCGTGCTGGGACTGCCCCCCTTCTGTGAAGACGAAAAGCAGATTCGTGCGGCGATGCAATCTGCGATCGCGACGTACAAAAGCTCGAATACGCAAACCTATCCGGAATCATCGAATAAAGTCGCTAAGCTACTGAAGAAAGCGCAAGCGATCTTGTTGGATACCGAAAAACGGGTTGTCTATAACGCGCAACTCCGAAAGATGGCTGCTGCCAAACTAAAAGCAGCCACGGTTGTCCCCTATGTTTCTGCAAGCATCGAATCGCAACAATGGTTTCCCGAGGGAGATCCGATGGCCCCGGTATCGCTTGCAGGTCTCGAGTCGACCTACGTGAACTCCACACTCACCGAAGAGTCGCATCCCGATTGGTTGACTCAGGTAGAAGATATCGATCGGCGACGTTCGGAGTTGCTGTTGCTTTTTCCGTCGTTAGCGATGATGTCCGCTGCAATCGACGAAGAACCCACCACCGGGCTTGAGAGTTTCGGCAAAGGTGTCCGATCCAAGGTTTCTAGATCCAGTTCGGCTTCGTCGGGTGAAACGACGGAAGCGACCGCTGTAGTTTCTCTGCTAGAACAAATGCGCCGCAAACGGCGGCAACGTCAACTGATGGCTGTTGGAGGAATGATCGTTGCCGCAGTAGGGTTGCTCGGGTTCGCGGCGTACAAATTCGTCGATAATCAGAGACAAGTCGCCGCGAGGCTGGCCGAGAAAGAACAGAAGAAGTCCAATCGCTTCTCTGGGATGACGGACTCTGGTTCCGCGAACGGCACCCCAGCCGGTTCCGCGCCATCCTCTGGTGATCTCGAATTGGGGCTGAAAGGGCCCAAGGGCCGGGGGGATAACAGCGGACCAGCCTTACCCAAGGTAACACGTCCCGATGCAGACAGGGATATGAAAGGAGATGATCCCGCTGAAATGAATACGCCCGAGAAAGCAATTACTCCGGAGAAAACGATGGAGCCCAATCCAGCGGTTCCCATGATACCCGAGCCGACGAACACTCCAGTCCCTCTGCCGACTCCCGAAGTCAAGCCCCCGATGGCGACGACGGAAAGCAAAGAATGGGTCGGGCATATGGAAAATGCCCGCCTGGCGATCGACAAGTTAGAGTTCGAGAAGTTTGACAAATCGATTCAAAGCGCGAATGAAACCGCCGTGACCGCAGACGGAAAGGCCAAGGCAGCTCGACTCGATCAAATGGGTCAACTCTACAAAATCTATATCGATGCTTTTGCTGAAGCGAAAAAGAAAGCCAAAGGGACTTCGTCGATCAAAGTCGGAAGCGCCGAGTTCAGCATTGTCGAGTCGACCCCAGATAAAGTCATCGTTCGCGCCCAGGGCAAGAATCAGTCCTACGAGTGGGGCAAGCTACCCTTTGGGATGGCGGTTGCATTCTCCGATCTAGCGCTGAGCGACAAGGAACCTGTCGACATCGCTGCGAGAGCTGTTTTCTTTTCGCTCGATCCCAACTACCGAGAGTCATCGCAAAACAACGATATCGCGAAGAACAGAATCGCAGGTTGGTTAGAAAAATCTCTTGGGAAAGGAAGCGTTCGGCAAGATCTGATGCAAGCTTTGAGCGACAAGTACGAATAAGCGGATACACAATCCAGAACGCTTTATGAGTCACCGAAATCCCGACACGGCTCGGAAGTAAGGACCGCGAGTATGGAATCTGAAATGACTACCGGCTCCGGCGAGAACTTGGCGCCTGTTGGCCAAACTGTAGGAAAGCCTTCGGCTCGCTGGCGCAAAAGGGCGATGTTCCTAACCACCATGGTGACAATCGCGGGCATCATCCTCTGGGGAACAACCGCGAGACCTACGCTGATGCGACCCTCGCAAGAACTCCCACTGCAGTTTCCAGACGATGTAACGGATATAGCATCACGGATCGATGCAGCGATCGAGGCACCGCTGAATGAGAAAGGGGTCTCGATTGCCGAGCGGGCTGAGTGGAATATCGTCGCGCGGCGACTGAGTCTCGCAATGGTCGGGAACAGTTTGTCCTTGGAAGAGGTACGAGCTATTGAGCGCATCCCCGAATCGCAGCGAGTGGTATGGTGGACTGAATACCTACTGAAAGACCGCCGTTGGTCCGATTATTTTGCAGAGCGTTGGACCAGGGCAACCGTTGGAACCAACGACGGACCATTCTTGCTGTTTCGACGTCGCAAGTATCGCGAGTGGCTGTCAGATCAGTTCCAGCAGAATTTGCCTTACGATCAGTTGGTTCGCAAATTGATCGCTGCGAAGGGTTCATGGACGGATTCGCCGGAAGTGAATTTTCTGACGGCGACCATGGATGATGCAGACAACCGCAAACCCGACATCATTCGATTGGCTGGAAGAACCAGCCGAGCATTTCTCGCTATGCGAATCGACTGCCTGCAGTGCCACAACGACTATCTGGGAAACGTGCAGTTCACCAAAGATGACTCGGACGAATCCCTTCGCACCGGAGAACAGTCCGATTTCCACCAGCTCGCGGCATACTTTTCCGGTGTTCGGATGGAGAACCCTTTCCGAGGGTTGCGGGATTACTCTCCAGAATACCAATTCAGGTATTTGAACGCGGAATCCGAAACCGAGGTTGAGCCCAAGGTGCCTTATCGGGAGGATATCAGTCCTTCCCACGCAACCAACACCGAAATCAGTTCGAGCCGAGATACACTAGCCCGTTGGGTGACTCACGTAGAGAACAAGGCCTTTGCGAGGGCAGCGGTCAATCGTGTTTGGGCGATCATGCTCGGCAAGCCTCTGGTAACACCGGTGGATGATATTCCGCTCGACGGTCCTTTCCCCCCAGGTTTAGAACTACTGGCAGACGATTTTTCCCGCCACGGCTTTGATACCCATCGCTTGATCCGAACCATCGTTGCAACCCGTGTCTTCCATCGTGACTCCAAATTGCAATGGGAGGATGCGAATGAAGATTTAGCGAAGGATGAAGATTCAAGAGGACCTGAAGTCACGCAAGAATTGGAGGATGCCTGGGGCGTTTTTCCAATCACCCAACTCCGACCAGAGCAGATGGCCGCTTCGATCCATCAAGCATGCCGCTTGAAAGCGATCGATGCATCTGCTTCCATCTTTTCGCAATTGGAATTGTTTGGTGGCGTGAATGACTTCACCAAGGCCTACGGAGACTTGGGCGAAGACGAGTTCCAAGAGCAGTCCGTAACCATCCCGCAGCGGTTGTTGGTGATGAACGGCAAGTTCATCCGTGAACGGATCGACAACAACCCGATCATGAACGCGTCAACACGAATCGCTGGGTTGGCTCGCGATGACAAGACCGCAGTGGAATCCGCCTACTGGTCAACACTCAACCGCCCACCAACGATTGAAGAGTTGGAGTATTTCTCGGCCCGACTACGAGGGAAGAGTCGAGAGGTTCGCAGTCGAGAAATGAGCAACTTGTATTGGGTCCTTTTGAACAGTACGGAGTTCCAGTGGAACCATTGAGCCCTGCTCATGGGCACTCAGCCCATCGGAAACGGCGAACGGAGACATTCCAGTGGGCTCTGTCCAGTAGGCTCTGTTTCTACTTTCGTGATGTTATCGTTCGTGAGGGAGTGTATGCGGGCTTTGCTGCAACGTGTGATCGAAAGCCGAGTCGTCGTCGATGGACAAGTCGTCGGCGAGATCGGTCCAGGGTGGCTGGTTCTACTCGGGATAGGTCATGGCGATACGCTTGAGATTGCCCGATGGATAGCGGAAAAGTGTGTCCATTTGCGAGGCTTCAACGACGATGCAGGCAAAATGAACCGCTCCATCCAAGACATCGGCGGGAGCATGCTCGTCGTCAGCCAATTCACCCTTTACGGAGATTGCAATCGCGGTCGTAGGCCGGGATTCGATCAAGCTGCACCGCCTGAGATCGCTAAATCACTTTACCTGGCCTTTTGCGACCAGATCCGTGAACACGGCGTCCGTGTCGAGCAAGGTATTTTCCAAGCGGACATGAAAGTTAGCTTGATCAATGACGGGCCTGTAACGCTTTTGGTGGAACGCGAGGCGACACCATCGATTGCCGAACCAATGGTGGCTCCATAGAACCGGTTCTGGCTCCAGCGAAATAGCGGTCGCGCTCTCCATGGCCCTGTCCCATCGACCGAATGGAAGATTTCGAGGGGAGGGAAAACCGGGGAATGGCGAATCCAGCAAAACATCGCCATAAGATGGCAACCTCGATTGCTTGGTGTTACACTCTCACGAGGTGGGAGGGCGATGCCCCGATCGCCGTTTCTAAAGTTCGCGGTCCGTTATCGCGATCCCCTGAGTCGATGCACTGTTAATGATTCCATTTCTCCGTTAATAACACTTTACGTTCAAGGTTCCTCTCATGACGCAACATTCGCGACGCTCGTTTCTTCAGCAGAGTTCGGCAACAGCTGCAGCCCTCGCTGCGGCTCCTTATTGGGCAACCAGCAGCCAAGCGGCTCCGATATCGGCAGCAGATCGATTGAAAGTCGGTTGTATCGGACTGGGGGGTATGGGAACTGGGGACGCACACGACCACAATCGGTTCGGGGATATCATCGCTGTTTGCGATGTCGACGCAAACCACCGGGAACGCGTCCGAAACGATGAACGGATCGGCAAAGGAAAAGCGGAGGCTGTCGAGGATTATCGTCGAGTGCTTGACAATAAAGAGGTTGAAGTCGTCAGCATCGTGACGCCAGACCATTGGCACACCAAGATTGCGATCGAGGCACTTCAAGCCGGCAAGCATGTGTTCTGCCAAAAGCCATTGACATTGACACTTGCTGAAAATCAAGCGATCCGCGCCGCTTGCAAAGCAAATCCGAAACTGGTGTTCTTTATCGGAACCCAGCAACGATCTGATCGCCGACTGTTCCTGCGTGCAGTGAATATGGCGCACAAGGGTTTGTTAGGGGATATCAAGAAGATTACGTGCGGGATCAACGGTAGCCCAACCGGTGGTCCATTTGCCAAGGAAGCCCCACCGGCGAATCTCAATTGGGACATGTGGCTCGGCCAAGCTCCCAAAGTCGATTACATCAAGCAGCGATGCCACAACGATTTCCGCTGGTGGTATGAATACTCGGGTGGCAAGTTCACCGATTGGGGTGCACACCATATCGATATCGCGATCTGGGCTTCGAAGTTGACGGAACAAGGGACCGGGCCAGTCGAAGTAGACGGATCCGACTGCAAGCATCCCGTGGAGTTCAAGGATGGAAATCCACTCGTGGATGATTCATTCAACACCTCCCAAGACTTCAATATTGTTCACAAGTTCGCCAACGGGATGGAGATTCACGTCACCAGCCGCGGCGACAATGGGTTGCTCATCGAAGGGACCAAGGGTCGGATTTTTGTGAACCGCGAACGGATCACTGGCAAGCCCATCGAAGAGAATTGGGACAAGGACGCTTATGCCGATGAAGATCTTGTTGCCCTGTACAAAGGCAAAAAGTTCGAAGGTCACAAAGACAATTTTTATCGTTGCATACGCGAAGGTGGCCTGCCCGTTTCCGACGTGTACTCGCACTTGCAAACCATGAATATGTGCCACTTGTCAGCGATCGCTGGCCGATTGGCTCGTAAGATCCAGTGGAACGCAGCGACCGAAAAGATCGAGGGAGACGCGTTGGCCGCCGCTATGCAAGCCCGTGTGCAACGTGCAGGATATGAAATCCCTAAGGTCTAATATTTCCAAAACGCGTTGAGGGACCTCATCGCGGGACACGAGACCGATCCCTACGGCAAACAAGCCCCAAACTCCTAAGAGGTCAAAGGATTCACTGGAAGCCTTTGACCTCTTTTTGCGCCTGGATCATCATCGATCACATCCCATGGATGCCGAATCCCTTTCTCCGCGATACCTCAAGGTGGTGGTACTGACACAATCTGTTAGACTGATAGGTCGAGACGGTGGGCGATTGCGGACCGTCGTTGGAGCGTTCCGTGACCTGGAGCTTTGTTGGCCTCCGCGATGTCGGGGTGCACCCAAGTATTCCCAGGAATCATCTTTCCGGAGAGAGCAACATGGACGGCGAGGATTTCGAGTTTGTGGTCAAGAACGTATCTCCGAATGGCGTGCAATCGATCCTCACCTACGATGATGAAAGCGAACCTTTCGCGTTCTTTTTCGCGCACCGCATCACGGAGTCTAGGTACGCAGGGAGTTTGGTCTTCCTCGACGTCGTCGACAAATTGGACGAGCTACCATGGCAGCCAACAGCGCTTAACGTTGCGGATATCCTAGCTACCAAGATGCAAGTTCAGCTGGATCGAATCGAAGTCTTCTCTCGGTTCGAGCCGGCCGATCACGGGCAACCAGAGATTCGACAGAATCGAGTCAACCGAGACGGTCCAGACTACGAGAGCTATGCTCTGCAAGTGGACGCATGTGCGGAGATTGAAGACGAAGAGGTCGCCGAGGATGATTACTGGCCGGTTGCGAAATTGGAATGCATCATGGATTCCGAACCACCCGTAGTCGCAATCTTGATGCAAGACCCAACGCTGTGCACCGATGACAACGTTCAGCATTTTGTCGATTGGTTGTGGCGAACGCTCGGCTGGAAAGAGGACGTTGCCGTAGCGATTTGTATGCCTGCACAGAGTCTAGGACTGCTGCAACTGAGCGAGCCAGAAGAGCAAGAGGGATCAGACGAACAGGATATGGAGACCCACCTTTCGTGAGCAGCAAGGCGCTAGCCGGTGGTATGGTGAGCGCTGCGTTTATCATGCTCGACGTGGCGGGTTATGACGCGCCTAAAAACACCGACGGCTAGCGCCATCGTCGCTTACCAATCGCGCCATGGTCGATTACGAGTACCTTCCCAATCCCTATGCTGCATCGGCGGACTTCAGGCAGCATGGCACTACCGTTGCGGTAGGGCTCTCGGTTAATACTGCGATGGGATATTGATCGTGGGTGACACTTCATTGATCACAGGGGCGTACCCTGGAGGTTGGCTAGTACCGTATTGCGCACCGTAACTCGACTGTTGCCCAACGCCCGCTTGAGAACCATACACAGGCTGAAACTCACCCATCGGTACTTCACCATATGACGTCTGCGGTACACCTTGGCCGTTCTCAAGGCATGGCAAACAGGCTCCGCTCCCATCCTGCGATGCAAAACCGTATGCTGCCGAAGTGATCTGACCTGGATCGATCCAAATGTTGTCCGCATTCACGCGGATCGTACCCAGATCTTGATCCAAGTTCCGACGCTGAGCCTCATAGAAAACCCACACGCCAAGGAACGTGTTCTGAGCGCTGAGCAAGTCTTGCAGAGCCGAAACGCTGTCCCGAGCTGCCGTCGGACCGGACGCTTGGTTCAAACTCTCGCGGATCTGTCGCAAGTCCTCATTGATCGTGATCTGCTGTGCGGCGATCCGCACCGCATAACGTTGCAGCTCAAAGTTGTATTGGTTGTACCGAATGTTTCGAAGGTTTGCACGAAGCGATTGCCAGATCGAATCCTCGTATTTGTAGTAACCACGTTTGGCCTGCTGGTACTCGATCAATACCTGTCGGTAATTGTTTCGTTGCTGCAATCGCGTCAAAGCGGTATCCCACTGGAAACCAGCACGCAGTCTTCCTGTGGTCACATTTCCGCTTCCCGAATTGTTGGTCAGTCCGCCGTTAAAAATGATATCAAGTGAACTTTCCAACGAGTCTGCAACTGTTTCAATCGATCGCCACGAATCTACCAACGACGCTCTAGCATTCATCCAATCCAATCGATTCACACGAGCGATTTCAACCGCTTCCTCGGGCATCAAATCGACTTGAGGCAACACTACACTTTCGACCCGAGCTCTAGCCTGGAGAACTTGCAATGCCAAGACATCCTCGGAGAACTCGGCCAATAACGACTGACTTGGTAAAATCAATTTGTCACGCACGAGATTGAATTGCGCCCGCCCGTTCACTCCCTCTGCGGGTGTGGCAAGAGCTTTCGCAGACGCATCCTGCAGTTCCTGGACTTTGGCCTCGCGGGCTCGGAATCGATCCTCGAGCCTATTCAAATCCGCCATTAATGCATCAGGCAATGATTCCATCCCTGAAGAATCGAGCAACGCGGTATCAAGCGTGTCGGTGGGTAACAAATTGCAAACCGAACCGCGTTCTTGTTCATAGATCTGACGCAGCCGCGCCAATTCCTGCTCACGGCTTGGCAAAACCGACCGCAGTCGCTCGATATCTTGCCGTACTTCGTCAAAGTCTTTCCCGAGCAAGGTCTGGCGAACATTCTCCAAGGCACCGATACCCCCCTGGATTTCCGATACGGATTGCGTTGCATCGTTGTTCCACTGAAGTGACCGAACCTTGATGCCAGTCGCAGGATCCGTCTCTGTTGGGCTCAATTCCAGTAACTTCGTGTTATCATCCCCAATCGATTCGCGCAGTCCCGCGACTTGATTGCGGCGTTCTTTAATGTCCTCACTGATCAAATTGAACTGATCCAGAATTGGATCCTTAACCT
>VGZN01000215.1 GCA_016872635.1 Planctomycetota bacterium
TCCGAGAGCGATCGATTCCCCCTTTGATTTCTTTACTCGTGTTCGGCAATTCGGATTTCTCATCGACGGGGTTGTGTCGGGAACCATGTCGCACGGCGAAGCCTGGAACTTCGGTCGGCTTGGTGCGATGCTCGAGCGTGCCGACAAAACCTCGCGGATCCTCGATGTTAAGTACTTCCTGCTCCTTCCAAACATCGCTGACGTGGGAACGTCCATCGATATCAGCCAATGGGGAATGCTACTCAAAAGCGCTAGTGCCCTAGAAATGTACCGCCGGCGGTTCGGGCGACTCTCTCCCAAACTCGTCGCCGCATTCCTCCTCCTTGATCGAGATTTCCCGCGAGCTGTCCGCTTCTGCGTCTCCTTGGCCGAGCGATCGTTGCTATCCATCACCGGCGGTTCGTCCGGAAACTTCAGCAACCGGCCCGAACAACTCCTTGGCCGCCTGCGAGCCGAATTCGAGTTTCTCGATATCGAAGAGATCATGAACGAAGGCCTTCACGGCTTCATCGACTCCTTCCAAGGCAAGCTCAACGATATTGGTGACGCGGTCCACCAAATGTTTTTTCAGAACCAAGCCGCCTAAACATCGCTTGCTTTCATAGAGCAAAGTGGCCGGTTCTGCATCGCATCCACGCCATGTCAAGAGGATACACCACCGACTGCAAGGGATTGGTTGCCGAAGACGCCAGACGCGTCTTGCTGAACTCTCCGTCGCAACCGAAATAATCGGAACAATCGGAACGTCGGTACCCAATCGGCCTCACTCTTACCTGGTGAAAACCTAGCCGGTGCTACTGTCCATCCAGTAGATCCTACGTTTCACGGCTGCTCGATACTTTCCATGCGATGTATCACTCTCTTCCTCGATGTATTTCCCATGCAAACTAAGGACTCCGTCGAAGTAGAATACCGATGCCAAAAGTGCTGGAATAGCAATGTCGCCTCAAGCGAAAACATCGGGGACATAATTTTATGTGCTTACTGCAGGCAACCCAAGACAGTCCCTGACGCAACAGCAGAGCGAGTCGAACGCGCCTTGCAATCGCTGGAGCGTCAACCCCAACTGTCGAAAGCAGCTCCAAAGGAAAGCCAAACGCATTTCATTTGGATCGCGATTTAAGCGATCAAGAAATGTGCGCAATCGCAAGGCAAAGCACACAAGTATCTATAAGTGAATGGAATTTCCGCGGGCATTCCGACGCATCGATCCTGCAGCGAGTCATCGCCTTTTTTATCGACCAACTCCTTTTTTTCGGATCGATATTCCTTGGTATCTTGGCGGTCCACTGGGCCTCAACTCACGGATTTGCCGTCGAGATCCGTTGCACACAATCAGGCGAAATCAATCCATCCAAGCAGCGACTTGGATATCGATCGGAATCATACCTGTCCTTGTTTCCGTGCTGCAATGGGTTCTCATATCGACTTCAGGTCAATCGATCGGCAAGAAATTGATGCTGATACGCAACGTAACCGACCAGGGGTACGTTCCCGGGTTCCTTTGCGGCGTCATGATGAGAAGTTGGATCCCAGGTATCCTTTGCATGATCCCTATCGCTGTCAATTACCTGTATGTACTGGACGCCATCTGTTACCTGTTCGCTGGCAGGAAGTGCGCGTACGATTACATCGCAAGCACCCGTGTGGTTTCGATATTCAGCTAAGCGATGGACCGCCAAGCGATCGACGAGGGGGCATGCGAGGTTTCTGGGCAAATTAGTTTTTCTTGCTCCATCGCAGTTTGAGAGCTCCATGCGCGGGTTAATGGATAACCCCAATTGACAAATATTCAAAGTTACCGAAATCCCACGATGCTGGCAGAATGCACTCCGATTGAACATCGAACTGGAGTTGCGGTTGCGAGTTGTCCAGTCATACCTCGGGTGTGATTCTCCTGAAGCGAAGTTGTCAGTAAGATAAAGTTTACACCGTGGTAAAGGCAACCGAATGTATACGTGCAGTCGGCGGTTGCCCTGTAAACGAATCAAGCGAAACTTGGGGAGTGGTTCCTAATGAAAGATATCGAGGCGGTAGAGGATTTCATCGAGAAACACGTCTATCCCAAGCCTGGCCAAAAAGCCCAAAGCGACTATCGCAATTACGAGAACCCCGGACGCGAAACCGTGCGCGAGTTCTATCGAGAAAATCACAAACATCAAACAATTGCGTTCGTTCGCGCGAAGCGAGCCGAGTTCTTAGAGTTAAATCGGCAACGAATGAGCCCCTTCCAAGCCCTCGATTTTCTCAATACCCTGATCGACGACTCCGATCCTGATATCGAACTGGATCAGTTGCAGCACTTGCTCCAATGTGCGGAAGCCATCCGCGCCGATGGGCATGAAGACTGGTTTGTGCTAACCGGACTTCTGCACGATTTGGGAAAAGTTCTTTGCTTGTGGGGAGAACCACAGTGGGCTGTCGTTGGAGATACCTTTCCCGTAGGATGCCGGTTTAGCGAACGAATCGTGTATAGCGAGTTCTTCGCCGAGAACCCCGACATCGACGATCCTGCACTCAACAACGAACTCGGCATCTATCGCCATGGATGTGGATTACGCAATATTTTGATGTCGTGGGGGCATGACGAGTACCTCTTTCACGTGATGAAACCGTATCTCCCAGAACCTGCGCTGTACATGATCCGCTACCATTCGTTTTATGCATGGCATCGCGAAGAGCAGTACGATTGGCTATGCGATGATCACGATCGAGCGATGCTTCCCTGGGTGCGCAAGTTCAATCCTTATGACTTGTATTCAAAATCCCCGACGCCACCTGACTGGAAGCAATTGCGGCCCTATTACGAGGATTTGATCGCCAAGTACCTTCCAGAGGTATTGGCTTTTTAGCACCGACGATCTCCGTTGTTTATGAGGCGGATGGCGGGTAATCACAACGAAAAGCATCTTCGTCACACACTCGTCATTCCAATGGGACTGCCCGGATGAACCGGTGGCACGGACGAACCGGTGGCAAGAGTTGGATGTGCAGTTTCTCCCCTCTTCGGATCACGGGAGGGGAATACCGCTCAGTGAGTAATCGACGTTTTGTTGCATGATCGATTGGGGAGCGACGAAAACAAATTGATATCCCTCGAGCGACTCCTCAACCTCAAACAGGAACGACAGTCCAATGTCTTTCCCGGTAAGTCGCATTGTAGACCATCCCGCATGTTCCACGCGATTCCCACTCTCATTGAAAAGGTAGGCATCAATCATCGATGTCCAGCCTTGGATCGAGTCGGTATTTTTGTCCCCTGCGATGGAGATCCCCAGTAGGACTTCCTGCAAATCCCGATTTTTCCGAGTGCGTTCCAGCGTGACCTTAAGATCCCCGTTGTTCGCATTGACATTGCGAGCAGTCCCCAGGTCCTTGAAGCTGATCGCAACGGGTTTTCCAGGGATAGCACACAAGAAGCGGCCCTTCCACTCGACAATCTCTCGCGCCGCACGGGTGGGACGATCAAATTCGATGGTGGAAAGAAGATGCGAGCCGCTCGGGGTGAAGTCCATCCCTTGGTTCGGTTTGGGCCGCAGTACTTCACCGTTGTCGCATTTCAACTCCATGCCGTCGAGTTCATAGCGAACGAAGACGGGATTTAATCTCGGCTCCCACGACAATGCCAATTCCAAGCTGGTCGCATTCAGCTTTGGTTCATACAGCGATTGCGTTTTCGTGATGGCGACCGGCTCGATGCGAAAGCTACCGGAGTATCCAGCGTTGGTAAACCGTTGTGGCATGAACTCGTTTCTAGAAATAAATTGTAAACCTTCGCTCTCCTCGGGGCTGATCGACATGTTGAGCTTGTCCAACAATTCATCCAGGGCTTCCCAGAACAATGAATCCTTGATGTCGATGTCGATTCGTTGGTTGATGCCTTCGAGATTTTTTAATGGCAACTGGTTGCCTGATTGCTCCGCGATAGACTCCAAGGCTTGGCGACCAGTCATGGGACCGCTCAACGTCACTCGCGAGGGAGTTGAGAGCCTTTCTTCATCCTCGTCGAGCAAAGTTCCACGAATGCGTTCGATCCTCATTCGGAACTCGTCGGAGTCATCCTCGTTACTGGCGGGCAAGTAGGGTAACGCGATCGAACCTAGTTTCATCAAATCCCCTTCGGCCTGCTCTCGCTCTGCCTCGCGATCGGCATCGAGCAATTTGGCCAGTTCGCCGATCCACTCTCTCATGATCTCCTTGCGATAATTCTGAGCCAAGGCATCTTCGGACGTATTGGACCGACGCCAACGTTTTCGTTTCTTTTCCCCGGACGCCTCCTCGCCACCGAGCAAACCCATAGAGCGAACAATCGTTCGCGACGCTTCCAACTGTTTTTTTTCCAATGGAGCCATGGGTTGCTCTACAGAAATTGCATCGATCCAATCGACCTTTGTTTCTTCATATCCCATTTCCATCAGTTTCGATTCGATACCCGGCATATGCGCAGCACCGTAAATGATGCCGATGCTCCGCACATTAGTCTCATTCTCAAGGATGGAGTTGACGTCGTCGATCACCACCTGATTGCGATCATCGAGGATGACTTTACTGAACGCGTCAGGTTCGCCCACTTGAGTCTGGATCGGGGATTCCGCAAGCATATCGACGAAGAATTGCTTACCTCCGTTTTTCAGCCCGGGCATGACCTGGGATAGCTCAGCGATGGTTTCCAACAGGCGCTGAGGCATCCAAGCATTCGCGTTCTTTTTTTCGACGTTGGCTTCCCCTTGCTTCAACAATCGTTCACCAACTTGATCGTCGGAAAGATCGCAACTTCGAAAATTCGGACGATCATGCTTTTCCACCTCCCCTTGAAATACGAGGCCTAGCGTTCTTGCAGTGCGGATCATGCTATTTTGTTCATTTGTCGCAAATGGTATGAAACCATGTTCGGAGAGGTATATGTCAGCGGACTCGCCTGTACCTCCTTCGGCGTTATCCTTGCCCCAAGAAATGATTTCGAGCGTGGTCGCTTTTCGGTCACTTGCATTCGCGTCATCCACTCCGGATGGAATCGCATCTTTCGTTGCCAGATGAAAATCATTCCCCCAGCAATCCTTGGCCAGTCGACCTGCGATTGCTTTCAGGTTGGGATCCCATTCCTGAAGTTCGCGAAAACTCGTCGGTTGTTTGCCTTGGAGTCTGGCGTACGAGTTACAGATCGCCGCCAAGGATTGCATTCTTTGTTTCGTTGTTTCAATTTTCCACAATGGGGAATTCGTATCCTGCAGAGCGTATTCAGGACGTCCAACTCCAGAGGGGAGTACCATCTCAAACAACACAACGTCCAGCGGGTCGAGTAATTCTTGGTGCCGTTCATAGAATTGACGATCGGCGATGTGGACCATTCCATGGGTTGTGATGACAGGGCCCGGTGGATCTTTACGTTCGAATCGACGCACAGGAAACTGCAAAACCGTGCGCCCAGACTCCGGATCGACACTGACACGTTCGTAGGGCTTGCCGTCTTGCGCTTCCCCCCAGGCTGGGAGCATTCCCAATAAAAGCAACGCGGCGGACGCGATGCATCCACCGAACCAATCATTACTGCGAGCCAAATATCGGCAGGAGTGATTCATCATGAGTTCCATCGCTGAAGGGGCAACGCGAATGCCTGTCGCGGCGAAGGTCCGCACGCTAAAACTGAAACGCAGGAGCTTAGTCGCTCCAATCTGTTCCGTCGATTGTAACAGAAATCAGGTTCCATCCAAAACGATAGTGATTTGTTAACGGTAGCGTTTTGTTCCGCTAGCAATTGCACCTCGCTCGAATGCCTTGTGCGACTCGCAAATACCACCCACGGGCAGACTCGCCATAGTATGCACTTTTTCGGGTCCTTCTGGCATTACCGTGGGTAAAGATCTAGTCCACCGCATTAGAAATAGATCGCTTTCTTGAAGTTCTCGATGTTGCGATAGCCGCCTGCTCGACGCCTGATCGACATGATCTTGCTGTTGATCCCTTCCGCCGCGCCATGTGCAGTCCCACGTGAGCCTCAACATCGTCATCGCACCCTTGACGGTTTGTGTCATCTTGAGGAAGTGGATGGCAAAACTCTAGAAAAGCATTGTGAATCGGCTATTGGGCGATGCCCAGGGAACCATGACCGACTTGACACCGTGGGTTGGGCATTCGACGCGAGGGACTCGCGCGGTGAGGATGGTCTTGAACTGACAGGAATCGAGATGCCTCCATTGGCGTTCCTCACCGTGGTCGTAACAGGAGAGTTGCTGCTGGCAATCCGGGCAACCAAACTTCGTTCCTCGAAGATGTTCCACCCGGACACGGATCTCTTGCGATTCGATGTAAAGTTTCACCTCCGAAACGCTCCAAGGAGAATGGAGGCCGAGAATATGCTGGTAGAGTTCTTTGTCTTGCTCTTGAGGGGGCCTTTCCCCTTTGATTCTACCATTACCCACACAAAACCCAGACGGACCTCATAAATTGGCAGCCCTTTCTTTCCAGTAATCTGATCGCCATTTTTTGAATACCTTTCGATCAATTAAGGATTTCTTTCCCCCAACATTTGTATGTATCATCGAGAAATATTCTGAGTGCATAGTTGCCTCAAATTCAATGATTTCACCCGGCGACTGATTCAGGTGATGAAGGTTGATTCTCTTCCCGTCATATCCAAATGGTGCTAATCCAGCAGCCATCCGTTCTCTGTTGGTGCCCGTTATCACTTTGCCTCGTTTCCTCCATGTGGTTATTAGTTGGGGATCAAGATGATCCATTTGATGCACTCTCACTCCTTGAAACTATATATAGCTTTTCTTAATGGGAATCTGAGCAGTAATTGAGTTGCTTGGACTTAGACTTCCACATACTAGATTACTGTTATGCACGAGCACGCCCGTTGCGGCGACATGGTATACGTGTTCTCTGTGGACTTCGATGTTGTAGACGGGGGCTCCCTGGCCGAGCTGGCTCACACAAGCGACGGTGCCTGGGCCATGGATTGCATCAAGTATATCTCCGTTTTTCAAGTTGCCTGCTGGCACCCAGGTCTGGTAATCAGGCAACCAGACTGGGTGGACCTCCGTAGCAATAAACTCGGTTCCGTCGGTCAAAGATACTCGTACTCGATTATCCGCGTAGCGGGTTACGAATCGGCCCGTGACCACGTGCCCGTCGCCCGATGGGATAGGGGGGCTGGCCGTCACCGAATGGACCAGTGCCATCCCCTCTACTTCCAATTCGATCAAGTGAAGCGGAATACAAACGCCGGGTTCAATGCCCATCGCTTGAACGTCTTTCGTAGGACGAAGCAATTCCACATCGACAGCGACACCATTGGATCGCAATACGGTTGCAGTGATGAGACAACTCTCTTCCTGGACAGGATCTTTGTAGTCTGGATCGACCTCCCAAAAAGTCGGATTTTCGCCGAGGACTCGTTGACCAATACGAATCGAGTCAATCGGAATGGTCTCGGTTTTCTGTCGAGGCGTTGCTATAGAATCGATTGGCCAAGAGGTTTGCGAATGCTTGACCAGGTGATACAAACAAATCCGTCCATCCCGTGTAATCTAAGCCGCTGGTGTAGCCGACTGTGATTTCACTTCCTCCGTCCCCGAACAAATGGTTGTTGAGAATATCATCTACATCGGCACTGACGCCAATCGCTACAGAGAGGTTAGACCGGAAACCCCCGGGGGCTGAAATCGACGGCAAGATTAAATTGACTGGGCCCTTTCCGAACTGATCACTGTACTGGGCGTTTGCCAACCTGATTGCAGCGTCTTTGCTTGCCGCTGCTTGGGCAACAGAATCCGCGTATGACTTATCGATCGCTGCGGATTGATCGCCGAAAGCTTTCTCCGCAGCCGACAAAGCATCGGCACGGTCATTATTGATTTTGAATATCGCAGAAGGCCGACCGGAGACTGCGGTATTATGTCCAGCGATAGAATTGGTATCACCGATGAGGATTCGAATCTTCATCAATCGGGTTATTTCAGCGTCTACCTTCGCGATCTCGAAATCCGCTTCTGCGTTTATGACAGCTTTTCGGAACGTTCGAGATGCGCTAGACACCCTGAGTTTGCTGTAGCCAAGCTAAGATGTCTGCTAAGGCTAATCGCCTGTAGTGTTCAAGGCAATAATCGCGACGAGGAAAGTCGTTTGCGAAGCCAGCTTCCCGTGGAATTGGGGGATGTCCTGCTGGTGGCACCTTTTGATCGCACCATTCAATCTGTCCTTGCGGAATGGAATAGAAAGGAGAGATAGTTGTAGGACCTGTTGAATTGTTGTCGATCACTGTGATTGAAGGGATTTGTAGCCCGTTTTGCGTCGCGTTATAGGGTTTCTCGTTCACTGACGCCGCTCGAGAAGTATTCCATTCCATCAGCAGTGGTAAGTCCCCTGGATAATAGCTCACGCTGAGCCGGTTTAGGATCTGTAATGAATTCGTTTTGTCATCGCATCCTACATAACTCGGTGGCTCTTTGCTCTGGTTCAATTCGCTGTGAGCAATTACCACGGACCATGGTTGGTCGATATCGCCGCGTCTAT
>VGZN01000216.1 GCA_016872635.1 Planctomycetota bacterium
CGGCTAAATGCGCTAATCCAGGCATCAATGGCTTGCTGTGATCGCGGGCGTCTGCGAACTGGCCTTCGGGCGTAATCCAAATGGACGCTTTCGGGTTGGAGAGAATGTCTCGGGAGGTGCGCAAGAACTCTGCAGCCCCGTGGAATCGATCCATTTCCAAGCCGTAAAACCCGAGCTTGCGAAAGATGCCATACGCATTGAGGGCCGCTGCATCGATCGGCGCGTAAAATGTACGGTCCGAAAAGTAGGCCTTGTTCAAAAGCATGGCCACGATCGGGTCCCACCAGCCCACATGGTTTGCAAATACCATCATCGAATGGTCACCCCGAATCATGTTCGAAGGAGAAGTTGCAAACTGGACCCCAAAGGCGGTAAAGCGTTTTGTGACCATGTTACGGGTGTAACGGCAGAAACCGTCGACCAGCCATTTTTTTGGTTCTGGTACCGCCATACGATCTTTCCGATGTGGCCCTATTCTTCAGGGGCGAATGGTTGCGAGTGCTCCAGGGTAACGCGATTGCGATTACGCTTTCGCAGCAACCTTTCTATCCAATTTGCCTGTCTGCACATCGCCATCGACCGTATCCCCAGCGATCCATCCACTCATCATGACCATGGGCATTCCCGGTCCGGGGTGTGCGGCACCACCCGCCAAGTACAGCCCTCGAAGGTCCTTGGAACGATTCGCGGGCTTGAACGCACCGACGAATTTCCCGTGGCTGGCTAGGCCATAGATAGCGCCGTTGAGAACGCGGTATCGTTTGTGGATACCCTCGGGCGTCAGCGAGCTTTCCGTAACAATTCGATCTCGGATTCCCTTCATTCCTCCAGTGCTTTCGAGTTTGTCGAGAATCACCTCTCGGTACTCAGGCAGCATCTTGGACCAATCGTGATTGGGACGAAGGTATGGCGTGTGAACCAAGATATAAAGGGCTTCGCCTCCGTCCGGCGCAACCCCTGGTTCGGTCGCAGCGGGTGCACACACGTATGCCGTAGGGTCTGGCGCTGGTTTGCCTTGACGGTAGATGTAATCAAACTCTTCGTGCGGGTCTTTCGAGAATACAAAGTTATGGTGCAGGAGGTGTTCGTAGCGTTTCTTTAGGCCCAGGTACAGAACTACCCCCGAGCAAGCGGGCTCGTAACCACGGCGTTTGTCGAATCGCTTTTGAGCGTCGGAGCCACTCAGCAATTCGCGGTGAGTCCGAACCGAATCGCAATTTGAAACGATCGTATCAAACGTGTACTTTTCACCGGTGGTGGTGGTCAAACCTGTAACACGCACACCATCGCTCTGAATCGAAGCGACATCGGTACTCATTTTGAATTCGACACCCAATTCGCGGGCGAGTTTTTCGAGCGCCACAGGAACCGCGCGTGTTCCTCCCATGGGGTACCAAACACCCTCTTGGGTTTGCATGTGTGCGATTCCGCACAGAACCGCAGGTGATGCTTCCGGAGACGAACCGACGTACTGAGTGAAGTGGTCGATCATCTGAGCGGCTCGCTCATCCTTGACACACGACCGAACTAAACCTGCTACCGATCGACCCATTCGAAGGCTGAGAACGTCCTTGAGGACCGATGGAGAGAATGCACCGCCGACTTCCATCGTATCGCCGATACCACCGACGCTTCTCCAAAAGAAGAATTTGTCGGAGACTTCATGAAGGCGCTTGGAGATTTGCATGAAGCGGTCGTACCCTACGCCCACTCCGGGAATCGGCGAAAATCGGTCCAGGTTCTGCTTCATGGCTTCGGTGTCTGCAACCAAATCCAGCACCCCGCCGTCCTGAAAGAAACATCGCCATTGAGGATCGAGAAGTACCAATTCCATGTAGTCCTCGACCCGTTTTCCGGCTTCCGCAAAAATGCGTTTTAACACGGATGGCAACGTAAGAATTGTGGGCCCCATGTCGAAGCGGAAACCGTCCTGATGGTGGACCGCGGCCTTTCCGCCCACCCATTCATTTTTTTCAAAAAGGGTGACCTTGTGGCCCCGTGCTGCAAGTGTGCATGCCGCCGCAAGACCGGCCAAACCCCCACCTACTACCGCTGCGTTCACCACGCGTCCATTTCGCTCAATCATTCGATTTGCTTCTTTTTCGTTGCAAAAGTATCGCTTGCACTATCTGGCGGATCCCGCCAAACCGCCTGCGGAGTCCTCGCCCATGCGTCAATTGTAGCAATCCGTCCAGCAGTTGTTCATCACTCGGCATCGGGAGTTGGGAATGAGGTAGCCAGTTGCCTACTCGTGTAGCCACCACTTTGGCCGTTGTCATTGCCAGCAATCCTTCGTTTCCGCGAGTGACCCCAAAGCCACTCTCTCCCCGCCCTCCAAACGGAAGCCGCGGGTCCGCCGTTGGAACGATCAAGTCATTGATCGTGATGGTTCCAGCCGAGACCAAAGGTACCAATCTCAATGCATCCTCGTTAGGGCCGAAAATGGAGACGGCCAATGCATAAGGACACTGGGAATCAGCCTTGAGCGCATCGGACCAGCCATCTACCGGCACCACCATCACCAGGGGCGCAAAGATGTCCTGCGAATACAGTTTCATATCGGTGGTGACATCGGTTAGCACCACATGCCCTGCTGTTACAAACCCCGGCTCGGCGCCAGAGCTTTTCGTTGCATCGCGAGTCTCCCCAGAAACGATACGCGCTCCTTTAGCCAGCGCGTCAGCAACCCCATCCCACAATCTGTGGTACGTGGCAGCGGGAATCTTTGTCCTCCATCCTCGTTGCTCGGGTGCATTCAAGCGTTGCTCAAGGAGTCGGTGAAATACTTCGGACGCTTTTCTCGGTACAAAAACTCTGCGAGCGGCCATGCAAGTCGCACCGCCATTAAGTCTCAACGAGAATCGAAGCAAATCGCAAACGCGGTGCATATCGGCTCCAGGGAGAACATAGACCGCGTCGCACCCACTCAACTCCATCGTGGCTGAGGTCAACGACCCTACGGCTTGGTTCAAGACGGTTCGACCGCTCTGACTGCTACCCGTCAAGACGATATGGTCCACCCCGAGATCGATCGCGAGTTTACCTGCATCGACCGTACTCTCCAGGAGAACCAGCAACCCCTCAGGGACCCCCGAACGGACGAGCAACTCAAGCAATTGACGTGTCACCTCTTCGCACCCAGGTGCCGGTTTGACGACGACCCCGTTACCGGCAATCAACGCTTGCAAAATCTGTACGCCCGTCAAGTAGATCGGGTAATTCCATGTTCCTAAAATGAGCACGAGTCCATGGGGTACGCGGTGCACCACTGATCGGAGTCTCCCCAACCACATGGGAGCGTTTCCGTCAGGATGACGCGGAGCCAGGATGCGGGGTGCCGCTCGTCGCAGCCAGCGGGTTGCGTCTGCTAGTGGTAGCAATTCAGAGGTCAGTGTTTCTCGGTAATCGGTCCGCATCGGACTGGTGATCGCAGCAGCCAACGCCTCCCGGTTTTCCACCAGCAATGCAGCGAACGAGGCGATCGCAGCGCATCGTGAGCGCACTTTCATTTGGCTCCAAGACAATTGAGCTTGATAAGCCCCCGCGAATCCAGCTTGAATGGAGTCGCGATCTGTTTCGTAAGCTTGGATATCGATCGGCTTCAGCGTGGAACGTTGCCCAGCCGTCATCCTCTCGTCGCCGATATTACTACGAGAATTGCGATCTCCTTGAGCTCGCTCCTCCGAACCCAGCTCGTTCGAACCGGAATTGTCCGAGTTAAGATGTTTCACAGATTCATTCTCTGACAACTTTTCCATAGCGGTCCACTTGTTGAGGCCAACTAGCTCAGAGCTACGGGAATTTGATTGCTTTTACTTGGATAGGCCACTGACCTATTCCCTATTCTCCGATGGCACAGATGCATCCGTCCGAGTTGCTTAGAGTATACCACGTCACTCAAAATCGTCTGCAAGCGTTTGGACCGGAACGAGGTCAAGTCGGCTTTTTTAACTCTGAATCACCCATCGCATGTAGGAAGAGTTCCTATTTTTTCGCGCTCGTGGCCTTGCGCAGTACACGCAAGAAATTGCCATAAAGAACTTTGTGGATGGACACTTCGTCGTAACCTCGACGGAGCATCAACTCGGTGATGACTGGGTACTTCGAGACATCCTCCATCCCGACAGGCAGTTTGGAGATTCCGTCGAAATCGGAACCCAGTCCAACATGGTCTATGCCGGCGATCTTGATGACTCTCTCGATGTGATCCACGATGATCTCTGCATCCCCTGCCGGATAAGGATGGGTAGCTTGCCATTGCTTCAGCTCTCGGTCTTGATCCTCTCTCGAGCCTGGATACTTGCGACGCAGCTCACGTCGAACAGCGGCCATGTCCTGAAGCACTGCGGCTGATTCAGGAACCACAAACCCAGAAAAAAAATTGATCAAGACGACCCCGCCGTTTTCGGGGAGCTTGGCTAAAACATCGTCCGGAACATTGCGAGGGTGGTCGGCCACCCCCTTGGCAGACGAATGAGAAAAAATGACTGGCATCGAAGCGACCCGCAACGCGTCGTGCATGGTTGCTGGGGATACATGTGAAAGGTCTACCAGCATCCCCAATCGATTCATCTCGCGCACGATCTCCTCGCCAAACTCGGAGAGTCCATCGCTCTTCGGGGTATCTGTCGCCGAATCTGCCCATTCGAGCGTATCCGCGTGAGTCAGCGTCATGTATCTGGCACCCAGTTCATAAAGCTGTCTCAATTTACCGATCGATCCTTCGATACTATGGCCACCTTCCATCCCGATTAGTGAAGCGATTTTTCCAGCAGCTCGAACTCGATCGATATCTTCGGCGTCGTAGGCTAATTCAAAGATGTCGGGATAACGATCAACAAGTTTCTTGACGAGTCCGATTTGCTCGCAGGTCGTTTGAAACGCGTTCCCTGCAGCGATCGTATCGACAGGAACGTAGACGGACCAAAACTGAGCCCCGACGTTGCCTGCCTTCAATCTGGGAATATCGGTGTGAAGCTTCGGCTGTGCGGTGCGAAGGTCGAAGTCTTCGAACAAGCGAGGTGCTTTGGTTCGAAGTTCCCAAGGCAAGTCATTGTGTCCATCAAAAACATATCCCCGCCGATGAATAGCCATCGCCTGCTCGGAAACCGTAAAACGATCTTTGGCATCTTGAGCGAAAATGGGGATAGAACTCAACGTTGTTACGGCCGAAAAAAAGATCGTAGAAAAGTATCTGCTCCAATTCGTCAATCGCATAGCCAAACCTCTCGCAATCGATTCAATTTCCTCAAAGACACTCGCGACGCTGTGACACACGAATACAGGGATACCGACTACAGGGATACCGTATTCGGGGGAACGGCTTTGGGTTGCCGGCTGAGGTTGCTACCAGTTGTCTGGTTACCAACCCGATCGACTGAACCCTGACGAATCGTCTCCCGATGACGAGCTGTCACCGCTTGAAAAACCGCCTCCAGAAGACGAACTCCCTCCACCTCCACCGAAGCCTCCTCCACCTCCGAAGATGCCACCGCCAAAACCACCGCTGTTCCCCCAGGAACCACCGGAATCGAAGATGGATGGACCCGAGCCAATGACGATGGTATCGCTACGACGTGCTCGACGTTCCCGTTCGAGTCGCTCTGCGCGCATCTGGGCTTCGATACGCCTGTTTTGAACCTCCCGCTCCATCTTTTGGATAGCGAGTTGCGACGTTTGCAATGCCTGATTGCTGAGCTCTAGTACCGCAGCATACTGACCTCGCTGCAAATTGGCACGGGCTGCTTCGAGCTGCCTTACGCCTGGTGAATCACTGATCCTTAGTCCCCAGGGCCCTGTCCAGTGCTCTGCTTTGTAAACCGATTCCGAAGCGGACTGGAATGCCGACAGTGCCGAATTGGCTTGCTGCAGTTCCGAGCTTAACTGCCGGGAAATTTCGGACAAATCGGATTGTGTTTCAGCGGCTCGTCGCCCTACTTCCTCCCAATCACCATGGTCGGCCTCGATACCCCGTTGTACGGCGATGACTGCTCGCTCCAATCCATCAACGCGTCGGACTCCTTCGGTCGTTGCTGGTGAATCGGGAATGTTATCGGTTCGAGACTGCTGTACGAACTGCTTGGCCACATTCCATTGCCGAACCGCTCCATCCACGGCCCTGGATGCTTCGGCATAACCATGTCGATCCGACACAACCATCCCCTCAAGTTCTGCGATACGCTTTTGAAAGAATCGCAGCACTTGCGCGAACTCGAATGGATTTGTTCCTTCCGTTGTATTGCGATATTTCGATTGGACCGATTGCAGTTGTTCTCCCAGAGCGTCGATTTGTTGGATTGTCGGGAGTGTGACCATCCGATCACGGCGACAGTCTTGCAAATGCTGGATATCGGAAATGCATTTCACCAGCGATTTCTGATTTTCAACGACTTGACGCTCAAGCTGTTGCAGGTGCTCATCGACGCGATCGAGTCGTCGGTCCATTTGCGTTAGCAATGCTCCTGCTTGTTGCAACTCCCCGACCGCCTGCAGCACCATCCCTTCGCGGAACTTCAACTGCGCCGATGTGTGCAAACGATCACACTCTGTCGCGTAGTCTTGCGCGTGTTCTAGAAGTTGCAAGGCGTGGTCACCGCCCATGTCGAGAGACGGCTGGGAGGAAGTGTCCCTATCGTTCGTTTTGTCTCTGGCGATGTCGCCGTCGGAATCTATCTCGTTTTCCGGTTCTTTCGCATTTTCCATCGACGGGATTGTTTCAGGTTCCACCCAGTTCGTCTCAGCGATCGGTGCGACGGAATAAGCCAGTTGAAGGGCTGCAGAAGAATAATTGCGTTCCGCATTTCGGACCATCAAGGCTAACTGCTTACTCCGCTGCACAATCTGTTGCAAGCGACTTCGTTCTTTAGCGAGGCTTGGTTCAAACTCTTTCGCGGACGTTTTGAACGCGGCTATCCATTGGTTGGCACGCTCGATCTCAAAATCGCATCCTTGGATAGCTGCGCGACATGCCTCGATTTTTCCTTGTCGCAGCATTGTTGTAGCCGCTTCCAGATTCTTTCGAGCTAGGGCATGTGCGGTGTCGGGGTTCCAAGTAGGTTCAACGAGGACTTGGGACTCGTTCAATTTCAATTGGCTCGCGAGCTCTTTGCGCGCTGTCTGGATTTCCTGCGGCATGTGTTCGACGCGAGGTTGCGTGGTGTCCCTTAACAGCTCCGCCAATTCGACCGCTTGCTTCGTTTGCCCAAAGAGTGCGACCATCGACTCTTTGAATTCCGCAAATTCCCCACCTATCGACTGCGTAGCGGCTTGACCGAACAAGCGGTCGGCTACACCCGATCGGGCACGGATTTCGGATTCTAACCAAGCGGTAGGGTAGCCCATCGATTGAAGATTGTCGGACATCGATTTTAGGTCGGGCAAAACGGTTTTTCGGAAATCGAGAATCCACTCCCCGAGCGCCTTTGCCTCGTCGAGTTTGCGTTGTGCTTGACGAATAGGTCCTTCCATTGCAGAGACGGCGTCGAGTGTTGACTGGGACTCTGCGCTTGCCAGATCGCTCTGGACCGCGGGGATGAGAACATTGAAGTAGTTCGGCGCAGGAAACCATCCATCCGTGGATGCATTTGCAATGGCCTTTTCCTGATCGAGCGATCCCTGCAAATCGACTTGGCAGCGATCGAGTTCGTCGTTGACACGGGTGAGTGAATCCTCGACCAATTTCAGGGCTTTGCCAGCTCGCTCGCGCCGCGACTGGATCGCTCCGTAGATTTCATCAAATGTCAAAATGACTTCGTCTGGAACGTCGTTCGGGACTGGCTCGTTTGCCTCCTGGGCACGCTTTTTGAGGATGTCCATCGCAACCCTAGGGATCCCGGTTGCTCGAGAAAATTTGAGGGGCTTCCCAGAAATCTGTCGAATGCTTTCTTCGAATCTTGAACTGCTAAACGCATTTACGAGCTGGTCCCACATGCCCTTTGGATTGACCAGATCCTTAGCCTCAGAGAGCACACGTCGAATCTCTTTCGACATGATGAAAAGATCATCGATATCGTTGATGGCACCTTCGCCGAGCTCGCGCGTTCGTCCGGTGTAACCGCGCTGTGCAATCCGTTCGCGAGAACCAAGCAAGTCGGCACTTTGCGTGAAGAGTTGGTCGAGTCCATCCGTCTCTTTGGCGACAGACTCTTCGCGTGTTTTCAAATTATCGACGGCTCGATCCATGGCGGGTTTGCGTTTGCGATGGAACAACCACAAGACCATCGCCACAACCGCCGCAAGAATTCCGGCGATAGTTCCGACGACCTGACGAACCAGTTGGGCATTGGCCTTGGCCACTTCTATGCGTCTGTTTTCTTCGTCGATGCGGCGGTTACCGTCCGCGATTTTCGCTTCTGCTTGACGGAGTGTCTCCGTAAGGTCCATGTCCCCATTTCGATGCTTTTTGTCGGCGGAAATGAGCAACTCCCGAAGCTCATTGAGGGGGCCTGCGGCCACGCCACTGGGCG
>VGZN01000217.1 GCA_016872635.1 Planctomycetota bacterium
AATGATGATCGACGTCCTGGAACGTCGGATAGAACCCTACGGATGGCTCAATCATGGTGGGGTTCAAACCATGGAAAGCTACGGTTTTAGCGGCGATCTAAACGTCGTCCCTGAGTCTCATTTAGACTTTCTCAAGAACCTTCGCCCCTACTTCGAAAACGACACCCATTTTGTCGTCCACGCCAATTACGATCCCCGGAAACCTCTCACCGAGCAACCCACAGAACTCCTTCGCTGGGTCAAATTGACGGAACTGATGCCCCCTCCCCACGCCTCGGGCAAACTAGCTGTCGTAGGGCACACCCATGACCGAAACGGGGAAATCCTACGACTACCGCACCTCGTATGTATCGACACCTATTGCTACGGTGGCCGCTATTTAACCGCCATGGAACTTCAGTCCGGAGAGATATGGCAGTCCACTCGCGAAGGGGGACTGGTTGGCGGGAAATGACATCCGACCCATGACAAAATGGGTGGCCGTGACTATCATTCAGTGCATCGCGGTCGATGCGATCGTTTGAAAACTCAAACACGGGATGGGATTGACGGCCCAAATCCTCGAGTTTCATCTGCCACGTCGGGAGACGTTGCCTGGCTAGATTCCGTCAGCCGGTATCGCAAAAAGTTCGACCGGGAATCTCTATAAGGCGATCGCTTGAGCCATGCCAAAAAAAAATCGTCCGCAGCCTGCGGCACCCGCTGTATTCCAAGGGGAACAGCGGATCAACAAAGTCCTCGCTGCTGCTGGATTAGGTTCGCGACGACTCGTCGATGAATTGATCGAACAAGGCCGTGTGGAAATCGACGGCAAAGTTATCCAGCAAGTCGGAGTGAAAATCGATCCGGATGCAGTCACTATTTCAGTCGACGGAGAACCGCTGAAACGGCATCGTCCGATCTACTTTGCACTTCATAAACCCGAAGGTGTGCTCTGCACGAATCGCGACCCCCAAGGGCGCGCACGGGTAGTCGACATGGTCCCCAACCAAGCTCGTTTGTTTCCCGTTGGGAGATTGGACGCAGCCAGCACCGGACTGATCCTACTAACCAACGATGGTGAGTTATCCCAACGATTGACCCACCCCAAACACGGTGTTCCAAAACGCTACGCTGTCGTCGTGGCGGGTCAAGTCGAATTGGATTCATTGAAACGACTGCAACGTGGTATTTACCTTGCAGAGGGCCGAGCCAAGGTCGATCAGGCAAAGCTAAAACGAGTCCGCAAAGGCTCCTCGGAAGTGGAGATCACACTGAGCGAAGGTAAGAACCGTGAAATACGACGCGTGCTCGCTCGCCTAGGTCACAAAGTAGTATCCCTGAAAAGGATCGCTATCGGTCCACTGAAATTGGGTGAACTTCCTGAGGGTGCTTACCGTCCACTCAGCTCCAACGAAGTATCTGCACTTTACGCCGCAGTCGAAGAACTCAAACGAGTTCGAAGACTTGAGAAGAAATCAAGGAAGAAGAAACTCGCCCAAGAATCAGCCGCGCTCGAAAGCGATGCACCGCTGGAAAAACGCCCACGCAAAGACAAAGTTCCTCAACGGGACACACAATGGGACACCCTGCCCAGCCTTAAAAAGAACCCATTTAGCACGGACGAAGACATCGCGTCCGAGGACGAGGATTTCGGTGACGAATCCATTTTGGTCCGAGACCATGCTTCACCACATGACAATGATGCTTGGTTCCCAACCACATCCTCCCGATCGGGCGCTGTCATCGCCGATGACGAAGATACTCTACAAGACATAGAGGACGATGACTTAGACGACGACGCATCATTCTTCGATGACAGTGATGAACTCGAGGACGAAGATGAACTCGAGGACGAAGATGAACTCGAGGACGAAGATGAACTCGAGGACGAAGATGAACTCGAGGACGAAGATTCCGTGAGTGATGGTTTCGAGGAGGATGAGCTTGAGCCAGACGATTTCCTAGACTCTGGCACCTTCGCGGAACCGAAACGAGGCTCGAAACGACCACCTGCAAACCGATCTGGTATACCGCAGACTGGAAAACCGAATCGATCCGGAGCTAAATCACAGCGAGTCGGAACGAAACCAGTCGGTCGCAACGCAGGTCGCTCGGCCAACGCTCGAGGATCGAAGCCCTTTGGAAAACCCCAGGCCCGTCGCAGTAGCCCAAACATAACGGAAAACGTTGACACCGAAGGCTCCAGCAACGCAGGGCAACGAAATCGACGTCCCCCATCGCGGGGTTCCTCAAAGCCATCGCGAAAAGCTGGACCGGGCCACCCTCGATCAAGTGGCCCTACCAAGGGACGCAGCAACCGCGGAAAACCGCCAGCAAGTCGCGGTAAATCGAATGGCTCCGCCGGAAAGCGGGGAACCTCCAAGGGAAAATCGTCTCGGAAGCCTAATCGATAAAAAGCCTCAAACCACTCAACGATCGGATCCACGACACTTCGATCCCGTGCATCCGATCCGCAGCGACCACCTAAGACTTCAATCCCCTACTGCACGTCGATAGCTAGCGTCGATAGCTAGCATTGCAGGTTCGAGGTTGGCATGCACGCCGAGAAATGGTATTCTCCCGTGCTCGTTATCGGACACGGACTCGTTCACGACGTAAGGCATGGATTTGCCATCGGCTATGGGATCATCAGCATCGAAGAAACAATCGAACATCGCGGCTTCCCGCAGGGAACGAATTGGCCGCGGTATCGCAATCATTCAGCATAACGCCTCGGCCTTGACGCATGTCTCCAACTCCATCGACGAGGAGTTCGCGTTCGCAGTAGAACGCATTGTCGCTATGCAAGGATGCTTGATCATCTGCGGGATTGGAAAAGCGGGACTGATTGGTCGCAAACTTGCAGCAACCTTTGCATCGACGGGCACACGAGCTCACTTCATGCATCCGTCCGAGGCCATCCATGGAGATCTTGGATGCATCGGACCGGCAGACTTAGTCCTAATACTTTCCAATAGCGGTTCGACTTCGGAAGTCCTCGAGATCCTTCCCTGTGTCTCTCGTCGATCTTCAGGCATTTTAAGCATTACCAGTGGTGCGAACAGTCCGTTAGCCCGCGCATCGGATGTAGCACTGATCCTTCCTCCGCTCAAAGAAGCGTGCCAGCACAATCTCGCCCCAACCACCAGTACCGTGGCCATGTTAGCTTTAGGCGATGCATTGGCGATGGTCGTTAGTGAGGCCAAGGGATTCCGTGTGGATGACTTTGCAGAATTGCACCCTGGTGGTGCTTTAGGACGGAAATTGGCTACCGTTGATGAATTGATGCGACCGCTCACGGAATGCAGAATTTGCAACGAGTCTATTTCGATCCGCAATATGCTGGTCGATGTCTCGAAACCAGGCCGACGTAGCGGCGCGGTGATGATCACCGACGGCAATGGAATATTGACAGGGATTTTCACCGATAGCGATCTGGCAAAAATGCTTGAGCAACATCGCGAGTCCGAACTCGACCGGCCTATTTCCGAAGTGATGACCGTTCGTTTCTCTGCAATCCAACAGGGGGCTAGGCTAGATGATGCGATCGCTATCATGGCCCATCGCAAGATCAGTGAATTACCGGTCGTCGACGCTGCTGACCGTCCCCTAGGGATGATCGATATCACGGATGTGCTAGAGATCGAGCAAACGCAATCGTCGAAACCCATGATTTCCATCGCTGCAATCCCCGAGGAAAACACCCCTTGCGGAGATCCGAGCAAGGACTCCTGCAACTCATGGGATCATGGACCGACCAGCTTGCGAATTTTTGGCCCCTTAACATAACTCGCAGGAGAGATTCACTTGGCCATCCGAGATTCCGAAATTGCGAAGCCGATCCGCTTGATCATATCTGATGTCGATGGCGTGTTAACCGACGGCATGATCACGATCGACAACGCAGGGGTAGAGAGCAAATCGTTTTACGTTCGGGATGGGCATGCGATCAAGATCTGGCGCAAGGCTGGATTCGAGTTTGGACTATTGACCGCAAGGAACTCACAGGTTGTCAAATTGCGAGCGGCGGAACTCGGCATCTCCATGGTCCGACAAGGTTTTTCCGATAAGCTTCCCGCCGCCAAAGAGATGATCCAACAAGCCGGACTTACTCCGAGCGAAGTATGCTATATCGGGGATGATCTACCAGACCTATCGGTCATGTACGAAGTGGGACTAGCTGTAACCGTGGCAGACGGTGCACCTGAAGTCAAACAAGCTGCTCGCTGGGTGCTTCAATCACCTGGAGGAAAGGGTGCCATTCGTGAACTCATCGAACGCCTGCTCAAGGCGAAAAGTCGATGGGAGGATTTTATCCCCAATCGACTCTCATGACGTTCTGGCGATCTTACTTACAAACCCTGATTCCTTTGCTCCTCCTTTTCGGAGGGTATCAAGCAATCGTTGTCCCATTGCTGGAACCCAAAACCCGCGCGAGCAAATCGAAATGGGTGGCAACGGCCAACGCAGTATCGTCCGAAAATCAATGGTGGGAACACTACTTCGTCGAAGGTGCATGGCAACGAAAAACACCGTTGATCATCGAACGCGAACAGTGCATCCTCCTCTACCAAGAACGTGAGCAGATTACCGACACACGATGGCGATTTAAGCCTTTAACCATCGTCATTCCTCAAGGAAATGAAAAGGGTGGAAAGCGGGCCATCTTCATCGAAAATCCACGCGGTGCCGAAATCCAGTTCAAATCTGCATTCGACTGGACCGCCGGACATCCACCACCGGTTATCAACGGGCAACTCCTCGGAGATATCAAGATTTACTCGCCACCGGACCCAAACTCAGGCCAAGGCGAAATGCTGATCGAAACCAAAGACATGCGTATCGACAAGCGTCAGATCTGGACTGACAAACAGATCAAAATGAAACTTGGCGACTCCGAACTAGAGGGACGGTACCTTTCCATTTACATGGATCAGGACCTCCTGTCCGATGCACCGACGACGCCGCAATCAGGCTCTCCATTCAATGGCCTGGATTATCTGCAGCTTATTTACGTCGACAAAGTCCATCTTGGACTGCAACCCGGAGGTTTTTGGCCCAGCGATCGTATCCCCAATGCCAAGCAGTTACCAGCACATGCGAAACTGGATTGCCGAGGGCGATTCGTCTTTCAGTTTCATCAATCCATGGCATCCTTCATGGACGGAGTTCATATGGAACACCATGTGGAAGGAATGCCTGTCGATACCTTCGATTGCAATGAACTTAAATTGACCCTCGGATGGTCATCCCCGACAACCACAACTCCAGACAACTCACAATCCACGAGCCAATGGAAACTCAATCGCCTCGAAGCAACCGGACTTCCTGGATTGGACTCTAACGACCAGTCGCGGTGGATCAAGTTGAATGCACCAGGTATGCAGTCGGAAGCCTACGGCCAACACCTGGTCATGGATTTCGTCAACGGCATGGTGAGCTTGAGCAACGTTCTTCCAGGAACCGCACCGCGAAACTCCTCTCGTGCATTCCTGAAGCGGGAATCGTTTCAAGTATCCTCGCCTCAGGTGCAGTACCAGAATCCGGGTCTGATCAATACGGAAAATACCATCAGCACTAAACGCCTTGGCTGGGTACTCGCAGACGGTATTGGTAGCGCTCAAATGGAGTCGGAGAATGAGAACTGGAGTTTGCGTTGGAGCAAAAGACTCGTTATTCGCCCTCACGAAGAACGCGATTTGATCATGATCGAAGGGGGAGCGAATATCAGTAGCACCCTACGAGGACGATTCGTCGCAGAAAAATTGAACATGTGGGTAAGCCCTGTTACCCCTTCGCTCGCGGAGAGACTTCGCCCGCATTACCCAGATGGAAATGTTCCTGATTTTGTTCCGGAACTAATCCAAGCAGACGGCGATGTGATGGTGCAATCGGAGGAACTCAACGCTCAAGTTCAATCGATGGCGGTGCGATTCAACTATCCCGACATAAACAATCAAGCCATCCCCAACACTGTTGCACCAAATGCCTCATTGTCCAACCAACTCAATGGTAGCGATCCGGGAATAAGTGGCGAGGGACTGGGTAGTGGCATGGTGATGAACCCTGCAACTCCACCCCTCTCGCCCCCCCCCACATCGCGTCCTGGGGCATTGTTGCCTAATGGCATGCCGATCACGAACCCAACACTAAAAACCACTCCATCTGCGATTGGACTTTCTCAAAGAACCGAAAGAAAATCAGCCCCGATCAATGTTACCGGGAATAAGTTAGACGCCGCGGTTAGCCGTATAGGCAATCTGAGTATCATCGACTCGTTAACCCTCGAAGGATATTTCACTCTCACCAGAGATCAACTCACCGATGAAACGAATTGGCCTTTGACAGCACGCGGAGACAAATTAGTCCTACTCGGGGAGTCTAAGGACATCACCAATATTCATTTGATCGGTACCCCAGCGAAGATATCGGTAGGAACAGGTTGGGTTGAAGCCAACGAACTACAGTTGTCGCAAACTGAACAACTCTTCTGGATCGATCACCCTGGCGAATTGTTCCTTCCCGTCGAGGCTCTTCAAGACGCAGCACCAACCGTATCCACTCCTGCAAACGCCATCCCGTCTCTACTCACGACACCCACCGGGACCATGAACGACCGGAACAATCCATCGAACACATCCGTTCGATGGTTGTCTGCACCACGAGTCCAATGGGGAGAACGAATGACCTTCGATGGACGCATCGCTCGGTTTGGCGGTGGAGTGGCCCTGGATTGCAAGATGCAATCAGCACCTGAAACCATTTGGCATATGACAGCCAACGCTAACACCTTGACCCTCGACCTCGCCAACCGCATCCCGCTTCGTTTTCAACAAATGCGAGAGGGTCCAAAAAATCTTTCTCAACCGGCTACCAAACCGGAACTACAACTCGTCCGACTCGATGGAAATGTTGATATACGGGCCGCTCAAACCGACCTTCGAGGCAATCGCAAATCGACGGAAAACCTCCAGGTACCGAAGATCGAATTCAACATGCCTACGAAAACCTGGATCGGCTACGGCCCCGGTCAACTTTGGAGTCGGAGACTTGGCAACAGTAATCCCATTTCGCCGAACTCGCTTTCTCCGACAACCTCACTTATCCAAAGCAACCCAGCGGAACGGCTTGGAACCAATAGCCTTCAATGCTTGCACCTTACATTCCTCGGTCGCATGGAAGGCTCGGTTGGTCAGCGCATCGTATCTTTCTATGACAAGATCGATGCTTTGCTCTCTCCAATCCTCAACTGGGAGGACTCCGTCGATGTCCGAAAGTCAGAAATACTTGCTACGAACCAAACAAGGTTGTGGTGCGACCAATTAAATCTCTTTGACTCTGCCAGCCTCAGCTACAACCAATCTCGCAACACATCCGCGAATGGAACCTGGGAGATCGATGCGTTGGGCAATGCAAGACTCGCCAGTAAAACAGACTCCGGTGATGTGATTGTCGATGCCAGCCGCCTCGGCTACGCTGCGATCAACGACTCGGTCCGCATCGATGGAACACCTCGGCGTGGGGCCACCATCCGGCGTATTCCGAAAGGAACATCAGCTGCACAAGCTGAAGAATTGCAGGTCAGCTCTGCTTCGATGCAGCTAAGGACCGGACAACTCGAAGCCCAAATAAAACGCATTGAGGGCGCCCTACCACCTGAATACCAACGCCCTGGGCAGCCATCCCCAACCGGTCCAACAGTGCCTAGTGGTTCCCCCCAAGCCAAGCCAGCCCCGGTGGCACCCTCGCTCCCGTCTCCTCGCGACTTCAACCCCTTCCAGCCCAGGAACGGTAGGCCCTAAAATTACCTGGCTGTTGGTTCAACCGCCAGTCAGTACCTTCAATGTCACCGTCTCCCATCCAAATTCAACCATAACCACAAGCGAGTACTATCATGATTGTCGGCGTACCTAAGGAAATCAAAGACGACGAATACCGCGTGGCCATGCTTCCCGTCGGAGTCGAGGAACTTGTCCAACGTGGCCACAAAGTAGTTGTTCAAGCGGGTGCAGGTTTAGGATCGGGGCTCGCAGATCACGCCTACTTGCAAGCAGGTGCTGAACTGGTCGCAAGCGGCAAAGACGTTTTTGATCGAGCGGATCTTATCGTGAAGGTCAAAGAACCTCAGCCCTCTGAGTTTTCGATGATTCGCAAAGGCCAAGCGATCTTCACTTATTTTCACTTTGCAGCAGACAAGACTCTCACCGAAGCGATGATCGCGAGTGGTGCATCGTGCTTAGCGTACGAAACGCTCCGGGACACCCAAGGCCGATTGCCACTGCTGACTCCGATGAGTGAAGTTGCCGGGCGCATGAGCATTCAAGAAGGAGCAAAATACCTTGAACGCCCTCAAATGGGACGAGGCATTTTACTCGGTGGCGTACCGGGAGTTGCCCCCGCACACATCACGATCCTAGGTGGCGGTATTGTCGGATCGAACGCCGCTCGTATCGCT
>VGZN01000218.1 GCA_016872635.1 Planctomycetota bacterium
GACGACTCGCGATTAGCTATTGGCTATTGGCGGCGCAGCGTGAGTATTCCCGGCAGCGGATTTTCCCAACGGTGGATTAGTAGACAAGGGGATCGTGAGCTTATGACAGAGTCAACACGGAGCGGGCCAGCTTTGGATCTAGGGTTAGTCAACGGGGTTCTGGCCAATCTGGGGAGCATCGATCCGGTTGCAAACGGAGTTGACCGCAAGCCGTGGTCGGTCGATGACCCGAAGCTTGTCGAAGCCGCGCTGACGATTGCCAAACATCTGCAAGTGCGGGCGTCGCAGTTGCAGACACCTCAAGAACGTCGGCAGCAAGCGGAGCTTGATCGGATGCTACAGCATCCTGAGGACAAAGCAACCTTGACGCAGATCACCGATCAGAGCTTTCGTAGTATTTCACCCGGGAGGGTTGTGGACCAGATGGTCCACATTTTGGACGTTCAAGGCGTCCCGAGATTCTTTAGCGTGTTCGACCAAGCACTACTCAAGGGGTTTCAGTCGTTCGGTGAGTTTCTCCCCGGAGTGGCAGTCCCGATGGTGAAGGAGAAAATGCGGAAGGAAACATCGAATGTGATTCTACCGGCAGAGAAGGACAAACTTGCAGGGCACCTTCGCGAACGGACCCGCGAGGGTGTTCGGATGAATGTAAATTTTCTAGGAGAAGCGATCCTTGGGGAACGCGAGTCGCGCCGGAGACTAGATCGCTACCTCGCAATCTTGCAACTGCCTGAAATTGAATGCGTGTCGATCAAGATTTCCACGCTGTATTCCCAGATTTCGGCTCTGGCTCGGAAAAACACGATCCGCGTCGTTTCGGATCGGCTTGAACTGCTGTATCGAGCAGCAGCCAAGGAAGTGTTTGTTCGGCCGGATGGTTCGCGTGTACCAAAATTCGTGTACCTCGATATGGAAGAGTATCGCGACCTGCATCTGACCGCTGAAATCTTCATGCAAACCCTCTCTCGTAAGGGGCTGGAGAATGTACGAGGTGGGATCGCCTTGCAAGCCTATATCCCCGACTCGTCGTTGGTTCAGGAGACGATCACAGAGTGGGCCATCGACCGGCACAAGCGAGGGGGATCGCCGATCACGATTCGTATCGTCAAGGGAGCCAATATGGAGATGGAGCGGGTCGAAGCCTCCCTCAAGGGGTGGCCCCAAGCTCCCTACCGAACCAAGATCGAGACCGACGCTAATTACAAACGAATGCTTCGGTATGGCATGATTCCAACCAACAATCAAGCCGTGCATCTGGGGATCGCCTCGCATAACCTTTTTGATCTCGCCTACGGAGTTGTGTTGGCGGTTGCGATGAAGGCGACCGATCGCGTTCAGTTCGAGATGCTCGAAGGGATGGCAAATCATCAACGCCGAGCCATGTTTGAATTGGCTCGGAGCATGTTGCTTTACGCACCTGCTTGCCAACGGGAAGAGTTCATCAATGCCATCGGTTATTTGATTCGTCGCCTCGACGAAAACACAGGGCCCGATAACTTCCTGCGGCATGCCTTTAAAATTCAAGCTGGCAGTTCGACTTGGACGAGGCTCGAGAACGGGTTTTTGGAGTCCGTTCACAGGATCGGTGAAGTTTCCAATCGGCCGAGAAAGACGCAGGATCGCCATGCTGTTCCTGCTGAGCCGTCGGAGCCAGCCCAGTGGCAATCGTTCGCCAATGAGCCGGACACCGATTTCAGTTTGACCACCAATTCGCTCTGGGCGCAAGAGATCATCGATCGATGGATCGGCCGCTGTGATAGCAATGCCACATCGATCCCGCTGTCGATCGGTGAATGTGAGATTGCAGGTGACGGGCCTTTGACCGAGTCGCTGGACCCATCCCGACCGGGCGTGGTTGTGGCACGGTACCGTCAGGCGAGTGCCACGCAGATTGAGAAATCTGCTCAATGGGCAATCGACGATCCTGCCCAATGGCGAGCGAGCAGTCCGATGGATCGCTATCGAATCCTGCGTCAAGCAGCACAGGAATTGAGGATAGCTCGAGGAGATTTGATAGGTGCCGCGATCGCTGACGGAGGTAAGACTATCGCCGAGAGCGATCCGGAAGTGAGCGAGGCGATTGACTTCGTTGAGTTTTACGCCCGGTGCGCCGTGGATTTGAGCCACAGCCGAGAACTCACGGCGCGCCCCGCTGGGGCAGTCGTTGTTATCAGTCCATGGAATTTCCCAATAGCTATCCCGTGCGGTGGAGTTGCCGCTGCGTTGGCTGCTGGCAATACCGTAATCCTCAAGCCTGCTTCGGACACGGTATTACCCGCTTATTTGATGTGTCAGTGTTTCTGGCGAGCAGGCGTGCCTCGTCATGCACTTCAGTTCTTGCCCGCAAGCGGGACGCTGGTCGGTGAAAAGATTATCCAACGGAATGATATTGCCAGGGTGATCCTAACCGGTGGGACTGAGACAGCAATGGCAATGCTGTCTGCCAATCCCATGTTGAAGCTGCTCGCCGAGACCGGTGGCAAGAACGCAACGATTGTGAGTGGGCTTAGCGATCGCGATTTGGCGGTCAAGAATCTTCTCCACAGTGCATTTTCCCATTCCGGGCAAAAGTGCAGTGCTACTTCTTTGCTGTTATTGGAGCAAGAAGTCTTCGATAGCGACGAGTTTCGTGAGCAATTTTCCGATGCGATCACGAGCTTGAAGGTTGGTTCCGCCTGGGATTTATCAAGCAAGATGGGGCCGCTGATCCGGCCACCTTCTGGTGATTTGCTGAGAGGCCTGAAGGAACTTGAGCATGACGAGCATTGGCTTGTGATGCCAACGCAGGTCGGCGACAACCAGTGCTTGTACACGCCAGGTGTGAAATGGAATGTTACTCCTGGGAATTTCACACATCGGACTGAATTGTTCGGGCCGGTTTTGGGAGTTATCCCCTACCAGCGTCTCGATGAGGCCATTGAGATTGTTAACGACACAGGTTACGGTCTTACAAGCGGCTTGGAATCGCTCGACGATCGCGAGCAGAAGATATGGCGGCAGCGTATCCGCGCGGGGAATCTGTACATCAACCGACCGACAACCGGCGCGATCGTACTTCGCCAACCTTTCGGAGGCATGGGGAAAAGTGCCTTTGGTCCGGGGACCAAGGCCGGTGGTCCAAACTATGTGACGATGCTGAGCGAGATCCACGACATTGATTCACCAAATGCTTCTGTTGCTGAGGGAAAGCCACAGCTGCCCGTTCTTCAAAGTTTATGGGACCGATTGGATACCGCGAGCCGGTCGCTGATGGCGTTGCCAACTGGCGGTGTCGAGGACATCCATAAGATTCGGACGGCACTCTCACATTACGATCGATTTGCAAGGGATGAGATCCTCGTCGAGCACGATCATTTTAAGTTGGTTGGACAAGACAATCACCGACGTTATTTGCCCGTTTCTCCGATGCGGATCCGTGTCCATCAAGATGATAAGGCGTGGGAGATTGTTGCACGATGTGCCGCCGCAGTTGCAGCAGGTTGCCGAGCGACCGTGTCTTGTGGGCCTGAAATTGGTCAGACGCTGATCGATGTGCTTGAGCAACTGACGCTACCGTGGGCTGGTCGTATCGAATTTGTCGATGAATCGGAAAGCGAGTTAGAGGAGGCCGTGCGAGAGGGCCGCGCGCCTCGAATCCGTTATGCATCCGCAGCCCGTGTGCCGGAATCCATTCGACGTGCGGCCAACGAGAGCTTTGTGTACATCGCAGACACGCCAGTACTCGCTTCGTCACCAGAACTTCTGTGGTATGTCGTCGAGCAGAGCGTTTCTTTTGACTATCATCGTTACGGCAATTTGGGTCCGCGTGCGGAGGAAAAACGGGCTGCGATCCTCTGGTGATTAGGTACCCGTAACAATCGATACCGACGATCTCCCCCGGCATGGGTTTTAGAATCGTTACAGTCGCTAAGCTGCGATGTTGCGGAAAGGACCGCATGCGTTTTGAGCGGTGATAGCAATCAGTTGGAAAACCATTGCGAGCTTGTGTTGCAATGATCCGAGACAATAGGGGACGGTATCCCAAGTAAGGGGTGTCGTGGGAACGCCTCTAGTTGTGGTGCTGTGAACGTGATGATGCTGAACCAGTCTCGCTCTTGGAAAAAGACATCCCGATGGCTATGTATGGCGATCGGTGCGCTGGGGGCGGCAGCTTGTCCAATGGAAATTGCTGCTCAAGAGTTCGGTACCGTGTCTCGCATGACCGATCCAGCGGCGGGAGGAAAGATTCTTGGCAACACTCCAGGGAATGCGTTGGGAAATCAGGCAGCGAGTGCTACCGTTCCTTGGAAGCACCGGGATGAGCAGTACGAGCAATTGGCACAGGAGGTAACCCTCCTCGAGCGACAAACGATGCTTTTACGCCGAGCCGTGCGCTTAGTAACACCTACCGTTGTTCATATTGAAGCGATTAAAGAGGATCATTCACCCGATCCACAAGGGATCGCTGCAGGTCCGGGAAGAGGAAAGACGGAATCCCGTAAAATCGAAGAAGCTGGCTCAGGGGTCGTCGTCCAGATCGGGCGGGGAAACTATGTTCTCACCAATAGGCACGTTATCCAATCTGCAGCCCTTCAAAATATTCGGGTCGAAACTTTTGACGGGATTCCGCTGAACGTAGCGAGGATATGGGATGATCCGTCGACCGATCTCGCTGTGATTGATGTTGAGCGGGCCGATTTGCCGATTGCACGGTTGGGAGATAGCAGGTTGCTGGAGGTGGGAGACCATGTCTTCGCCGTAGGCAGTCCATTCGGCCTGAATCACTCGGTGAGTTACGGAATCGTGAGCGCCAAAGGCCGCCGGAACTTGGAGTTGGGGACCAAGTCGATCGTTTATCAAGACTTCATTCAGACCGATGCTGCCATCAACCCGGGGAATAGCGGAGGGCCACTGATGAACATGCGAGGCGAAGTGGTAGGTATCAACACCGCGATCGCCAGCAATTCGGGCGGAAACGAAGGGATTGGTTTTTCCATTCCCGTCAATATCGCAATCAATGTCGCGACTCAACTCGTCGAGCGAGGCGAACTGCAGCGATCGTACCTCGGTGTCAGCGTAGAGCGAGCGTTTAATTCCGAATCAGGAGCTGGTAGCACTTCTCAACGACCACGGGGTGCGTTTGTCAAAGTGATTAAACCGAACAGTCCCGCGGAAATGGCTGGCCTGAAGTATGGCGATGTGATTTTAGAGTTCGATGGGACGCAGGTCGAAAACGACGAGCACTTGGTCCAGTTGGTTGGATTGTCTGCGTCGGGACGCAAGGTCGAAGTGATCGTCCTCCGCGAAGGGAAAAAGGTTCGTATACCTGTTGAATTGGTGGCCGTACCATCGGTCCACTAACTCCCCCTGACGTCGGACCTCGTTAGTTGCTCAACCCGCAGGATCGTGATTCCGACAGCCAGAAAAAACCATGCGTCGAATGGCCGGTCGACGGCGCTTGACATGGTGACTTTTTGGGCGGCCACCCGGTGATGATTGCCGTTATCTAAAAAACCCCCAAGGAGCATGGTTTGCAGTTGCTGGAAAATAGTCCCCGAGGACCGCTCAGGGCGAAATTTCTTAGCGGAATAAACGTTCCAGCGGCAGCAGGGAAGCAAAAGAGTGGATGGCGGAAGGCATGGGCGAGAGAAATCGATAATTCCGCAATTTTGGGGCTAGCCGACGAGTTTCCGTTTTAGGACGAATTTCCTGCCTTAGGGGGCCTTGGGGTTGAAATGCCCCCCTTTCCTGGGTTACGCTTAATAGCTTGTGGAACTTAGACCCTCCAGTTGTGATCGAATTTTCCGGTGGGTTTATGGGTTGCCATCATCGTACGTTATTTCGATTTGTTTTTGTTTCCTGGAGGGTTCGCACTATGACTCGACGTCACAGGTCGGGTTTTACGCTGGTTGAATTGCTAGTGGTCATCGCCATTATCGGTATTTTGGTGGGGTTATTGTTGCCTGCGGTTCAGGCAGCTCGTGAAGCGGCCCGCCGAATGTCTTGTTCTAACAATATCCGCCAACTCGGACTTGCGGTACTTAATTACGAATCCGCTTACAAGAAGATGCCTGCTGGCCGACAAGGCCCGTGTTCTTACAACCCTTGGAGCGTTGACGACGAAGACCTCAATGTCGGCCGCGTCGGTGTGAACCGATATTCGCTGTTCGTTTCGGTATTGCCGCAAATGGAACAGAACGAATTGTTCAATCAAATCCAAAACCAGCGACCGTTCTTCCGCTCAACCTGGGACATGCAAGGAAACTTTACTCCTTGGCGGACTCAAATCGCAGCATTGCGTTGCCCTTCCGACCCGGGCAAGCTGAATCCGGATGCGAACTGGGACTATGACGGAACGGGGCGAGTTAACTATGCCGCTTGCTATGGCGATACGGTGGTCAATACCAATCATGCATGGCACCCTGCAGCAAACCGTGGGGCATTCCAAGGTCGCTACGCTCGCCGTTTGCCGGAACTGACTGACGGTACTGCGTACACCATTCTGCTCGGTGAGATCGCAACGACCCCGTCCCAAAATCTGGGTACAGGTGCTGGAAAATTGCGTATCCAAGGAGCTCGCTGGGAAGCTGCTGGGCAAAACAATGTCAAGTTCCCAATCGGTTGCAAAAGAGTTCAACTCGGCGATCGCTACAACCCAGCGATGGTCAACAATGGCGATCTTTGGCACTCGCAAGGCATGCGTTGGCACGACGGTGACTACAACCACGGTTCGATCCAAACGATTCTGCCACCGAACTCACCTTCGTGCAATGAGTCCCTATGGTCTTGGGGCGTTTCCTCTGCGTCGAGCTACCACGGATCTGGTGCTCACGTCGTTTTTGCGGACAACAATGTTCGCTACATCCCCAACTCGGTCGATGCAGGTGATGCATCCCGCGAAGCTCCTGAAGGGATCGACGGTCCACGTTCGAACTTGCCAAGTCCTTATGGAGCGTGGGGAGCGATGGGTACCAAGGATGCCGGTGACAACTGGGATGCAAGTTCTATCGAATAGCCTTTTTGATCCATTGGCTGACGCTTAGCCGGTTTTGGCGATGCGTACCATGACAATGATCAATCATCAAAAAACGCAAATGAGGCTGGGTTCGACGAATGACCCAGCCTCGTTTCGTTGATACACGTTAAGGCGAGTAACGATTGCTAGAGCGATAAAACCAGGGTACGCTTTTGGCAGGATTGGTCGTTCGGGAAATAGTGGTAGACACGGTGTCGCAATACAACTTCGCGTGAATGCTTATGATTCTTCTACGTGCGACTATGCGACGGTTGGCGCAGCAGTAGTTGCTGTGTCAGTTTTGCGCAGACATGTTTTAGATTTTCATTGATGGACGGATTGTTTTATGGAAGTCGATGTTAGTACGGTAAAGCGTTGGCTGGATCGTGGTCTCGATGATGCAGGAGTGCCCGTTTGCCTAATCGATTGTCGCGAGGCTGGTGAATATCAAACCGCTAGCATCCATGGTGCCACCTTGGTGCCGATGAGTCAGTGGCCACCCTCGCAGGAATTGATCGATTCATGGCAAGGAAAACATGTCGTCGTACATTGCCATCATGGTGGGCGTTCCCTGCGAGTGGCCAATTGGTTTCGGCAGAATGGCTTTCCGGACGCGTTGAGCATGGCGGGGGGTATTGATCAATGGAGCCTCGAAATCGATCCTCGGATTCCCCAGTATTAGTGTAGGGGCATGTGCGCAAAAAGCGATGCATCGCAATTCTAATCGGGTGAGCCACACTTTAAGTTAAGGTTAATCCTCTTGTGGAATTGCGATGAATCGCACCCTCGCGGTTTTCTTCGCTTAGGATATCTTTCGAGCCAATTGAATGATTGAGAATGCGCTTGTTGCATTCCATGCTCGAGGACATATCCAGCTCCGAGGCATAACAAACTCGAAGAATTGAAAACTCATATCCGTTTGTCAGGATCAGTTAATTATCGATGGACAAGAAACTTCGCAATGCATGGTTGGTGAGTCTGGTAAGTATGCTCGCCTGGAGTTCGGGGGACTTCGGCCTAGGCCAAGACAAGTCCATAGAACCACCCCCTAAGCCCGAAGATGTAGTCATTCCAGATGGATTGGACTCGGTCGCTCGTCTTCAGCATGTCGCAATCACGGCGTTGACTGCGGAATGGGGATATTGGGGGTATCGTCCCAGTAGCTACAGCAGTTGGACCAATCATTCCAATCGCCTAATCCCGATCTACTTGTTCGGCGAAAGCCTCACCCCCTACATCAATGAAAATAGCATTTACCGAGATGCGGATCGCTTGAACAAAGCGTATGGCTTTCTGCCCGTAAACACAGTGAACCCGAAAGCGAACTATGCGGACCAAACCGATGTTTATCGGATTCAGCGGAAAGCGATCGAAAGTGGCAAAAAGAAATATGTGTTTTTGATCGTCTTTGATGGGATGGATTGGCAGACGACCTG
>VGZN01000219.1 GCA_016872635.1 Planctomycetota bacterium
TTGTTGGATTTGTGAGCGACTTTGGCGCTAGCCGTCGGTCTCTTTTGGTCACGTAATAACCTGCGACAACGATCAGCAATAACGCAACGATCAACACACCACCGGCTAGCGCCTTGCTGCTCACAAGGCATTGAGATACCGCATTGCTACAACGACGCGCTATCCATCAACACTCTAAAAACCCTAGCAACTAGCAACTAGCAACTGAATCTAGCTTTTACTCGTTCGCATTTGCTTGCGAAGCTCGGGAAGGAAGACTCGCATGAAATCGCTGGTCGAATCTTCTTTGGCACCCACGGCTTGGGTCGCCGTCTGGATCTTGTACAGATAATCCGTACGCCAGAACCGAGGTCGCTCGGCAGCAACCCAATCACCGCCGTCGCTCCATGCATAAGCCACACTCAACTTCGCCTTGTCGATCGTGTTGGCTTGGAACCCGAGAGTCCAAAAGGTGTTCTTAAATCCATCATACTCCATAGGTACTGAAGTTCGTGCATTGGTCTGCGTAACGTCTCGACTGCTGTAACACACTTCAGGGGTGTGAACCGCAATCGGTCCCTTGGGACCAAACGTTACCGCGACGTTGATCACTTCGCCGGTTCCTTGGTGCACATACGTTCGGTGCAAATACCCTTTGCACTCCAAGAGGGTCAACGTGCTTTGCGGCAATTCCAATTCGCTTCCCGCTTTCCACGGACCAATCTCGGTCGGGACCAACTGCAGTTTGTCCCCCAGTTCAGCAACATCGACTGGAATCCCCCACCGGTTCGACAGTTGTCCGTGAAGAATACCACCCACAAGGATCAGCGCTAACGATGATACAACCGCAATCAACCATGTTTTGTGTGCGGCGGGCGAAGCATCGACGGGCGATGCAGCAGGTGCAGGATTGCTCGCGTGGGCGCCTTGGGTATCGTGTTCTTGTGAATGGTCGATTTCGTTACTCATGCTTGTTACTCCGGATTAATTCTGGGAATCCCAGGATTCGTTTTCATAAATTTCGGGTTTGTCGGTACGTGGCCGAATTGGGAATTTTACGATTCAATTTGTTCGACCTGATTTGGCCGCTGCAGAACGGGTGGAAACCGGTTGCTAGCGCATTGACGCTTACAAAACCATTTCTATTTCTTACGTGGTAGCTGTCAGTCATCGCTCCACCGGCACAAGGCCGATGGAGGCGGAACAGCCAGCCAATGTTCGTGCTTTCCATCTCGTAAGCCGCAGGGCGCTAGCCGCGGGTTTCGGCTTTCCCAAAACCGACTGCTAGCGCATTGACGCTTACAAATCCATTTCTGTCTCTTTCGTGGTAGCTGTCAGTCATCGCTCCACCGGCACAAGGCCGATGGAGGCGGAACAGCCAGCCAATGTTCGTGCTTTCCATCTCGTAAGCCGAAGGACGCTAGCCGCGGGTTTCGGCTGCTCAAAACCGGCCGCTAGCGCGTTGCCGCTTACAAAACCAATTGGATGCAACCGACTGCTAGCGCATTGACGCTTACAAAACCAATTGGATGCAACCGACTGCTAGCGCATTGACGCTCACGATGATGATTGGATCCCTTCCGTTAAACTTAAACCTTAAGCCTTACACCTGGCCACAAAGCCTTTAAAGGGTTGCTGCCTCGAATTTTGCCAATTCGGATTGGTCATCCGGAGTCAACAACGTCTTTCGCAACTCTTCGACTTTGATCTTGGTTCGAATGCGCGCTGCCTCTTGCTCGCGTCCAGCTCGACTCAAGGCTATGTACAAATGGAACGTTAATCTCGGATCAGGACTCGATGCTGCCGCAATCTCGAAAATTGGGATCGCCTCTTCGACGCGATTACCGATCATCAAGGTGACACCCTTCGTATCCAGCAACAGAGGCTGCCGACCCGCAATGCGGATCGCTTGGTCGATGTGCTGGATCGCTTCATCCGTCCCCCCAGGTTGCTCGGCAAGTAAGTTCGCAAGGTTATTCAACGCGACGACATCATTGGGCCGGATCTTGATGATTCGCCGATAGGTATCGATGGCTTGAACCGCTTTGTTTTGCGACAGCCAAAGATCCGCGATCGCAAGCAATAGCTCTGCATCCGATTCGTTGGCAGACTCGATCTCCAATAGCACTGCCTCTCCTTGCTCAAAAACTTCCGGGTCGATTTGCCCAACAGACAGCAATCCGGCTAATAACTTCGCCGTGTCGGTCGATCGATCTTGCTTCACTCGATTGACCAGGAACTCGATCGCCTTGCGACGCGCCACCGAATCTTCGGAGCGAGCAAGATTTCGGACGTAGTCCAAACCAGCTCGACTATCCAGGTCAAATGCCTCGCGAAGCAATCGCTCCGCTTCTGCGTCCGCCTTCAATGTGGTCAGTGCCTGCCCGGCTTGAGCAAGCAATTGCGCGAGTTGCACGGGCTCATAGTTGGATGGCAACGATGACCTTCGCGCTTCCAACCACATCAAAATCGTCTTTTTCGCTTGCTCTGCCTTATCATCCGCCTTCTGCAAACGGGCCTTCAAAAGTGCACTAGCGAAGGAATCCGGCGCCGCTAACAGCAACCTCTCCGACTGCTCGAGTGCCTCCGCATACTTGTTTTGCTCAAGCAGAAAATCGCCATACGCGTAGATATATTCAGGGGGTGCCTGGCTCCCTTGAGACGCAGACTTAAGTTGGCGACCCGCGGCCTCCAGCAATTGCCGAGCAGGTACGCTATCGGCTTCCTGCAAATTCAAAAGTTTGGCATTCCGCCCATAAACCGATGCCAATCGGAATCGATCTTCGTCGGTTCGATTGGTCGGATCCTCTACCAATCCTTCGAGAAGGAATTGGGCCTGCCCCAGATCCGCAGGTGTCCCTCGCTGAGCAAGCAATTCCGCCTGCAATCGACGATCGTCGGGTGTGTTCGTCTCACGCGAACCCGCGAGAAGCTTGTTCACCTTTTCCCAGTCTTGGTCCGACCCTCGAGAAGCGAGCAGTGTTGCTAGAGAGCGTCGCGTCGTATTATCTTTCGGGTTGGCGTTGAGCACTTTTTCAAGTTGTTCGATCGCCTCCGTTTGCTTGCCTTGGGCTAGGAATAACTGGGCGATTCGATTGCCGATATCGACTTGATTCCCTCCCGCTCGCGATGCCTCCTCGTACGAAGACAACGCATCATCCATACGCCCTAAATTTTGATAGATTTGAGCCAGCGTTACCCATCGAAGCGACAGATCGATCGCATCCGCGTCACGTATGCGTTTGATAGTCTCCTCGACTTTATCTTGCTGATCGGTGATTTGGTAGTAATTGAACTCGGCCGTCAATACGCGCACATCTTTGTCACCTGCCAATTCATTGGCTTTGTCAAATGCTTTCTGGGCTTCCTCCAACTGTTGCTTTCGTTCTGCCTCAGGAGTTCCGCGAGAACTCACTTCGATCACTTGCCCATACCAAACCCACGCCATCGGGTCCCTTGGACGCGACACGGTGCCGGATTTAGCGACCGTCATCATTTCTTGCTGGCTATTGCTCGACAATCCGAGAGCTAGCGACGACAAGCGTCGTGAACGGTTCGAACGATCGCCGAGTCGATCGATGAGTGCACTCGCTTCGGTCAACATCCCTTGCCGGTACAACAACTCCGCCAAACGCTCGAAGATTTGGATGTCTTGTTCGCCCAGTTGGATTGCCCGCGTGTATTCACGGATCGCACGGTTGGCGTTGTCTTGGCGTTCGGCGATATTGCCGAGCAACACGTGGGTCGATGTCCACGACGGGCGCTGCCGATCAAGGTACCCACCGATCTCGACCACTTCGGACATGTCTGCCCCTTTGTCGAGACTGGTGGATGCCAACAGACGCTTCGCCCGGATGTACCTCCATTCGGTACCCGTGTCGCCTTCGAGCTCTCTCAATTCGTTCTCATACTTCAAAACATTGTCGTTCCATTCCTTGAGTTTGGTCCGGACCAATGCTTCATCTTGAAGATCGTTTTGGTTGGAAACGACAGGGGCTTGCAATGCTAATTCGCACAGCTCTCGAGTCTTCAATAGGCTTTTGCCCGTCATCCGGGACATCTCATCCATGGCGACACCCCATTGCCCCCGAGCAGCGCTCAGTTGGACGATCGCTTGCTTCAATGCATCATTCTCAGGGTCTAACGCCAGTCGCGTCTCCAGAACACGTCGCGCATCGTCGGCCATCCCTTCTTGGGCCAATACTTCTGCTTGGGCGAGTGTCGCTTCGGTGCTGTCAGGAGCACGTTGTCGCAATTGCTCTAGCAGTTTGCCAGCCATTTCCGCTTGTCCCCACGCCCTCATGCGCGAGACCGATCGACGCCACAGATCGTCTGCCTTCGGATACTGCTCGCACAATTCCATCAGGCGTTCCGACGAGGTTTGATACAACGTCGAGCGAACGCGAGGGTCAGAGCGCAGGAGTACTGCATCCATCCCGATCAAATCGAGCACCCATGGTCTTTCCGAAAGCAATACGTCCCCATCGACCATGCGTCGGGCGGCGACCATGGCCGTATCAAACTGGGTCCACAAACCAGGTTCCGGTCGTTGTCGCCGCTGCAGGTCGAGGATAACCTCACCCAATTGAATCCAATCGCTTCCTGTTTTTGGGTCGATCGCCTGCAGTTGCTTGAGGGCTTCCGTAAATCGCTGCGCGGCGTACCATGCGCTCGCCGCGCCACGATGGTACTGTGCCACGGTCGGTTGCAAGGCCACGGCTTGCTCGAACGCGGTCGCAGCACGGTCCCATTGCCCCATTTGGAAGTAGGCCGACCCGAGGAAATTGAAGACTTCCGCTTGGTTGGACGCATCCAACTCGCGGTTTCCCGACACGACCTGTTCCAGCGTCGTTGTTGCTGCGCGATAGTCCCCCATCGCTACGTAGTACGTGGACCACTGCTGCTTCGCGACACGGGAAATAGTACTTTGAAAGTTTCGTGGAAGTTGAGGGCCTTCGCGGCGGATGGACTCGTCCATTGCCTGCAAAGCCACCAACGCATCCTCGAGCTTTTTCTCGCGGATAAAGTTATCGACGATACGGAAATGCAAACTCGCGGTTGGCGGGACAGCGACGCGGGTACCGTCTTGCCAAACAGCGATTGCTTCGTCGGTCTTCCCTTGCTCTGCAAGGACATCCCCTAGGCCGACAATCAACTCAGGGTCGCGGGTCCCCGTTTTATCGCGTACCTTGCGAAAATACTCTTCCGACTGAGCAAGCCAGGGTTCGCGTTGTTGGCGTTCCGCCACACCGACCGCGTTACGAGCGCGGTTCAGGTAGTGGTTTCCGGCTTCTTTGAGGACACGAACATCCTCCGGTGCTAACGAGAGCGCTTGACGGATATCGGATTCGGCAGCGATGCGGTCGAGCTGCGACGAGATTTTGTAGTGGGAAAGCCAAGCCATTGGATCTTCCCGATGGGCGGCCAACATCCGGTCGGCAATCACCAATGCGCGAGCGCGCAAGTCCTGTGGAGAGTCACCTGCGATTTGGGAATTGCGCAGGATTTCCGGGTCGCCGAGGCAGGCTTGAGCGAGTGCCATGCTGATTTCCATATCGCCCGGGCTGTCGATGATTGCTTTGAGCAGCAAATCCACCACTTGCATCGACTCGATGGAAGCGAGCCAGTCGGGTAGTTGCGACTGCGATGCGGTCGACAACCGGTGGGTTCGCTTCTCGAACGCGAGTTGGTAACGGCAGAGTGCCAACCAACGTTCGAGCTCCAGGTCCACTTGGGGTGTGGCAACTTTAGCGATTTGGTCCATCGCGTCTTCTTGGCGACCGATTTCCATCAATCGCTCAATCATCCTGCGACGGATCACGGGCGCTTGGGACTCGAGGGATTTGTCCGCCTCGCAGGCACCGATGGCGATGGATTGGAGCGTGATCAGGCGTTGGATTTCAGGAATCGAATTGGCCGATTTGTCGTAGAGTTCCGCGAGATCGATCTTTCGTTTGCCATCGATCGGTTTGAGGAGAAGATATCGCTCGACGTAGTTCGCGGCTTTCGCCCATTCTTCTTTCCCCTTGGCCTCTTCTGCCTTTGCAAGGATCGAGTCCGCAACGTTCCCCATTTGGAAGGAATGGATCAAGATGATCACGGGGATAGCGATTGCGATGATGAGAAGTGTTACGACGAGCAAGGGCCAATTGAATATCTGCCGCTGTCGTGTTTCGGCCGTTGAGCGTTTATGGATCTTCATACCAACCGTATTTGATGATGTTTTTTTGGGGCCTAAAAAACGTTTTCGACACCGCTAGCGTTTGCCGTCGGTTTGTATTGTTTCGCGATCCATGCGGGAGAGCAACTCTCTAAGTACACGATCGCTTGTCCGACGGCCGCATACCATAGTGGGGAGCGAAAACTGCTGGTTTTCGGGTCCTGAAGGCCGGCACAAACCGAATAATCGATAGCACTAATTGGTTTGAATGCTTCGATGGCAATACGCCCGCTTGCATCTATTGTGTCGACTTCCCACGGGTTTACCCCGGCACAAGGCCGAGGGCAGGATTAAGGAGCAAGGCTTAAGGTATAAGGCTTAAGGTGTAAGGTTTAAGGCAAAAAACTGGAATCCGCACGACCGCGCGTCGCCTTCCACTGGGTTCATCCCGGTGGGGGCAACAACTGAAGGCTACTTTGGCTGATGCTTTCTTTTGTTTTTAGGCATTCCATTGGGGCGGTGCCCCAATGAGGAGGGGGAAAGGGATTTTTCCTGGTAGCTGTCAGTCATCGCTCCACCGGCACAAGGCCGATGGAGGCGAAACAGCCAGATTGCGTTTATTTCAATGGATCTCGTCAGCCGCAAGGCGCTAGCCGCGGGTTTCGGCTGCTCAAAAAACCGGCCGCTAACGCGATGCCGCTTACAAAGGATTAAGGCTGCTAGACCTAACACCTAACATCTAACATCTAAAGCCTAAAGCCTAAAGCCTGCCCCATCACACCTTGCTGGCGTAATAATCACCGTAGTAGCTGGCGTACTCACGAACAGGCACTCCGGACAGCACCGATCCAGCGACGCGTGCACCGGCAGCTTCCAAACGATGGTAGGCTTGGATCAATTGCTCGATACGGCTCTTATCCCGAAGGGCGCACATGAGGCATGTGTCCGCAACTTTCGCGAAAAGCATCGCTTCGCTGGCTGGTAAAACTGGAGGCGTATCCATCACAATGAAATCGTATTCCTGACGGGCTTCTTCGATCAATTTTTCAAGCCGACCGCCACTTAACAATCGGTGCGGACTTCCCTTCAGATGTCCCGAAGTCAACAAGTGAACCGATTCACTCCAATCGCGATCGACTAAACTTCGCCAATCCGATTGCCCGTTGAGGTACCCAACCAACCCAGCGGTCATCTCGCGACCGAAAACGTGGTGGACGTCCGGTGCACGCATGTCACCGTCGATCAAAAGAACCCTTTTCCCGGTCGCTCGAGAAATGCTTACTGCGAGCTGGCACGAAACGCTGGTTTTTCCTTCTCCGGAAAGTGCACTCGTGATTGCAAACACACGAGAGTTTCGGAGATCTTCTCGAAGAATTAGATTCGTCGACAGCGAATCGACACTCTCCTCGAACAGTCGCAGTTCCCTCGAATGGCTCGACTTTCGCTTCCCAATGCGAGCGTTCGTAGCGACTGGGATCGTTGAAATCTCACCGAGAACAGCCAAGTGACTGCGAGACTCAAGTTGGTTTGCATCGTCGACTTTGCGGGACTTCAATTCGAGGAGCACCGCGAGCAAGAATGGAAATGCAAGGCCTGCAACCGTCGCTATTCCTAATTGCTTGTAGGGCAAGTCTTCGACAGGAAGCCGGGGAGCAATGGCGCGTTCAAGTTCTCGAACCGTGTCGGTCGCTTCTCGTTCCGTTTGCAGCTGGATCCTTCGGTCATGGACGGTTTTCCGGATGGCTCCCCACTCCTCAAGGTCCGCCTCAGCAAATTGCAAATCGACGGAACTGGCACTCGACTGCTTCAAGGACGTCATGTAGTCACGAACTTGATTCTCCAGTGTTTCTTTCTTCAATTTCAGCTCAGCGATGTTTTCGCTCAGCTTCTCTAACCGTTCACGCCGAGTATCTCGGGTTGAAACGGCAGTGCGGAACGATAGTTCCTTACTGCGGGATGTACGCACTCGCTCCAATTCGGCCTGGAGCACTTCAATTTTTCGTTTCGCCTTCACGTACACCGGGTTCCGTTCACCTACGTTGGTGGTTGCTTTGAGATCGAGCAATTCTTTCTCGGCTGCCGTCAATTGGTTCCTTGCCGCAACAACAACGACATCCGAATCTAGAACTTGATCTGAGATAGCGACACCGTTGTCTTCGTCATCCTTCTTGTCGTCGGACGATTTGAGATCCAGCTCATAAGCCGATTTTGCCTCTGCCAAGTTCAATTCCAGAATGGTGAGTTGGCTTGCCAACTGCATCCGCTCCATCC
>VGZN01000220.1 GCA_016872635.1 Planctomycetota bacterium
GGCTGGGTAACTCTTTCGAGTCTCTCGAAAGCCGTGCGAAAATCATCGGTGCACGCCTTCGTATCTTCAGTGGCCCTGGGAGCAAGCCACTAGAGATGCAACCGCGATCGATGCATCCGATCATCACCTCCCACAATCGATCGAGTCTCGCATCGATTTCTTGTTGAGATCGCACCACTAATTCGTTGGCATGAATTACTTGGTCAATTCGTAATTGACTCGCTTTGGCCATTTCGACCAACTGCTGGGCTGTTGTGAAAGGAAAGAGGAATCCAGCGTTCTCTGCTGTCCCCGATTGGGTACTCGCTCGCAGTTCTTCGAGTTCCCGCTCGGAATAGACAAAGCCTCCACCGGTTGAGAAGTAGCGCTCTGAAATCAATTCGTCACCGCAACTATCCACGCATGAAAAGTCGATAGCGTTTGGGTGTTGTGGCAACGATTGATTCCGTAGCCAAATCAAATCCTTGGATTCGTCGAATGGCAGTTGGTATTCACCACACAAATTAAGACGTTGATCGCGACGCAATGATGCGACGGTTCCTTGAATCAATTCGGGTTCCGTGCGATCAGGCAAGCATCCGCTCAAACCAGCGAGCAATGCGATGTCGGTGGCATGCCCCATCCCGGTCAATGCCAACGATCCGTACAACTTGATTTTGACCCTGGCGATCTTTGGGCGGTGCTCGCAAGCGATCGCTAACTCGGCGAATCGATACGCTGCGATCATCGGGCCAACCGTGTGAGAACTCGATGGCCCAACACCGATTTTGAACAGATCAAAAACGCTGTACATAATTCAGATTCATTCCGTGATAAACGTTGTAGGTCTCAATCTCCTGAGAGAGCAAAACGCGGCATCATATACGATTGCAGGCGGGGGCGATTGGGCAAGCGTACGCCAATCTTTCCGTATCGACCAATAGAATCCGGGGACCGTAGGTAAATTATTCCGAGAGTGGCAAAGACAGCAATTGGGCTCATTCGGTGAATCTCTATTGGTTCCTTTAATTCCGATCAAATACCGGGAGAATCCTATCCGATGTACCACTAGCCCGAGCAATTCCGGAAAATCCCTGCACGCAGTCGTGCTTTGCTAGCGATTTGAGAGATGCCTTTAAAACTTTCCTCAGGAATAGTGGTCGTCGACCGTCCGGTCCGCTGGGATCATCCGCTCGATCCCGCGATGGCATCGCACGACCTGCAATGGATGCTGAGGTTGCCTCCGTTTTCGGGCATGAATCCAGACTCGTTTGCGCCCAATTGTTCGTTGCTGGATATCTTGAAAAACGATTGCAAACTACATCAGTTCCGAGCCGGCGATATCGTCGTTCGGGAAGGGGCTTACGGGCATAGCGCCTACTTGATTCTCGACGGGACTGTTCGGGCGTTTCTCGAGCCGCTTTGGCGGATCAAGCATGAAGATCGCTCAACGGCGGTTGATTCATTTTTGTCGATGTTGAAGAGTCGCTGGCGACGCCAGGATAATTCTGAAGATCGTAGGGCATCGCGACGCGCAACGCCGACCGATTCTATCCCAAAGAATCCGCAGCCGCCTGCGCCAGTGCAAATGGTGAAATCCGATTCCTCAGGGAGTCGCGTTTTTTTACAGGATATCAATGCCGTCGTGGATGGGTACGAGTCCAACTCCCTTGGAGTCGGAGAAATATTCGGCGAGATGGCAGCAATCACACGTACTCCGCACCGATATACAGTGATCGCAGATTCCGAGTGTCTGGTCATGGAGATTCGTTGGCAAGGCTTACGGCTATTCCGACGGGACCGACAGTTTCGTGACCAACTCGATCAGCAGTATCGAGAGACTAGCTTGAAAACCAATCTGCGAGAGATCGAGCTGTTTCGATTCCTAACCGACGAATCTCTCGAGCAAATTGCGGCCGCAACCCGACTTGAGTCGTACGGTGAGATGGAATGGTTCGCTGATTACCAGATCAACAAGCAGCGAGATTTGCAGGAACGTATCGAGACGGAGCCTTTGATTGTATCCGAGGGGGATTCCGCAGATGACCTCCTCTTGATCCGGAATGGGTTCGCGCGTGTCAGTTGCGAAATTGGAAATGGGCATCAAACGATGTGGTACCTGGGGCGTGGACGATTCTTCGGACTGGACGAGGTTGCCCAAAACTATCGACGTCCGTGGGAGACGCCTCTTCCCTACCAGCACTCACTGCGGGCATTGGGATATGTGGATATCCTGCGGATTCCAAAGGATGTTTTGATCGAATTCGTTCTACCCAATGTACGAAGAAGTGAACTCCCTCCCGTTATTGACTCTCCTCGCTACGACGTGGGGGGGCTTGTGGTAGCCGAGGCAGGCAAGCCATTGATCGCGAATCACGAACTTGTCTCGCTCGTTGAGTTTTTGGTCGACGAGCGTCTGATCAATGGCAAGCGAACCATGATGATCGATCTCGATCGATGTACCGGGTGCGATGATTGTGTGAAAGCCTGTGCAGCGACTCATGGCGGAACGCCGCGGTTTGTTCGTAACGGACCGCAGTTTGGACCGCTCATGTTCGCCCATGCGTGCATGCATTGCGAGGATCCGGTTTGCATGATCGGATGTCCGACAGGTGCGATCGGGAGGGATTCGGAGACCGGCGTTGTGTCTATCAATTCGAATACCTGCATCGGCTGCAAGACTTGTTCGGAGAGCTGTCCCTACGAAAACATCGTGATGGTCCAGCGAACAGATAGTCGTGGTCGGCTCGCATATGATCGACAGACGCAACTCCCGATCCTGCAAGCGAGCAAATGCGATTTATGCCACGGTATCAGCGCCAGGCCTGCCTGCCAAAATGCGTGCCCGCACGCAGCCTTGGTCCGATTAGATACATCCAATGTTGTTTCGCTGACACCTTGGCTCGGTGCGAAAGGATAAATGCAATCTCATGAATGCATCGGTCTCGATCGCCTCTGAAAACAGCGGGGCGATGAATTCAACTCAGGTCGCGAAGCATCAATCCGCCCGAGCACGGCGGCTGCGGATCCTTTCGCTGCTCCTCGTCACGCTTACCGGCGGTGTCATGTATTTAGTCTCTCAAAGTGCCGATGCGTCGCTCGGCAATGAGAGATTTGCAACCGGATATGCTCTCGCCACAGTTTGCGTATTACTCGCCCTGCTTCCCCTTCGCAAGAAAATGGTGCGTGCAAACTTAGGTTCGATCGCGATTTGGCAAGCTACCCATCAGTATTTGGGATGCGTGTGTCTTCTGGCCTACGGGTTGCATGCTGGATTTTTGGTGAACGGTTGGATCGAGATCTGGTTAGCCGTAACGTTCTGGTTCATCGTGGCGAGTGGGTTTTTTAGTTGGTATATCAATCGCACAAGCCCGAAATTGATTCGCGCAGCCGGGATGCATGTGCTTCGGGAGGATTTGCCGAAGAAAAAACGGGAGTTGGCGGAACAAGCGTATCGGCTCGCTCTGTCGGCCGCCGGTAGAAACGAGTCTGCTGTACTCGCTGATTTCTATCGCCTTCATTTGACCTCGTTTTTCAATCGCCCCCGTAGCCTACGATTTCAGGCATTCCCGACGGCATCGAAGTGCCGATCGTTGATCGCGGGGCTAGAGGAGCTCGATCGTTATCTGGGGAACGAGGGTAAATCGATGCGGGATGAGATCGCTCGGCTCGTCGATGCCAAAGACCGAATCGACTTTCAGCATGCCATTCAAGTACGTGTCCGCGTTGTCGCTTCGCTCCACTCTGTCTTGTTAAGTTCGTTCATTCTGCTTTGTATTGCCCACGTCTACCTCGCGTTTCGTTTTTCAAGCCATTGATAGTCGACACGAAGATACGATGCCATACCGTCATCCGAAACAAAAATATCGATGTGGACTATCCTCGATAGGGGAACCTTGTGAACATGGGCCGGTACATGGCCGATGCGGCAGGGCAATGGTGTGTGGAAGTAGCGCCTCCGACGACACTTTGGATCCCGCCAGCCAATGCAGGCCGATTCGGACCTTGGCTTGGTGGCAGCGTACTGTGTCTATTGTGGCCTGCGTGGTCACGGCCGCATCGCTCGGCTTGCTGCTGTTCTCTCCCCGTCCGTCGATTCTTGTAGCCCCAGGGGGGCTGTCGAGCCACCACGCGCAGATCCTTACCAAGCACGGCCTGAACGACTCGCAACGTTGTGCCGCGTGCCACCCCAACTCCAATCCTGGCGAAGAATCGCTGAAGTTAAGCCAGTCCGAATTGTGTCTCTCGTGCCATCAGCAAGAATTGGCCCTTGCCACAGCCGGTAGCCCCCATGATTTGCCCTTTGAAACGGCAGCTTTACTCACACAGGACGCAGTCGTCCGTCGAGGGACATCCAACCCGTCGAGCCTAGGCCGGTATGTCTCGTTTCGATGGCCTTTAGATCTCTTACGGTCGCCATCCGATAACTTGGAGGCAACATCGGAATCATCGTCTCTCTCGACGAATGAATCTCGAGTTCAACCGACAATCGATGCTAGGAACGATGGCTCCCATCAGCTAACTAAGACAGAGTGCAGTCAATGCCATCGAGAGCATCAGGGCGCTGATGCATCGCTCGAAGAGATTACATCCGAGCGTTGCCAAGCCTGTCACGTGCAACGCTTCAACTCCTTCGGTGACGGGCATCCGGCGTTCACCTCGTATCCACCCCCAGTTTCTACGCGGATCGCGTTTGACCATTCGAAACACCAGCAAGAATACTTTTCAAAAAAACAAACTGCTTTTGACTGCAAGGAATGCCATCTTCGAAGCGACGAGCGAGGGCCATTAGGGAATGTCTTTAGAAGTGTTTCCTTCGAGCGTGCTTGCGCCAAATGCCATGAGACGAGTTTGCATGCCGCTCTTGAGGATGGTATCGCATGGATACAGCTTCCCAGTTTCAATGCCGGGAAATGGAAAGGTGCACATGTTGATATTGGAGCTTGGCCTGAGGCAGCCAGTCTAATCGATGATGGATCATTGCACCCGTGGACTCGAATACTATTGTCGAGCGATCCTGAAGTAGCAGGTATTCTGAGCCGTTGGCCCGCATCGCTCCGTATTGCTGATCTCAAGGTGGAGAACGCGGAAGACCGAGAGAGGGTTGCGGCGATTACTCAAGCCTTCCGGAGATTGATGGATGCGTTGGGTAAGGGAGGTCAGAAAGCTCTCGCGGATCGTATCGCATCGGGCATGGTGGCGTATAGAAGCAGTCATTCCGTGTCCGAAGCGGAGATGGCTCTTTGGTTGGAGCAGGTGGTCGCAGGGATACCACCAGATCTCTTCCGCTTGGCTGAGCATGAATGGTTCGGTGATAGGACGTCCTCCGAATCGAAGCTCGGATCATCACTGCCGAAAACAGGGGCTACGAGATTCGCGAGTACAAGCGGAACATCCGTTGTTCCGAGCCGCCAGCCGCCCACGGATCCAGATGCAGACTTGTTGGGCGGAGACTCTCTCTTGGACAATTCGATGGAGGGGCTGGAAGCAAATGCTAATAAGACGAAAGTGGCCAAGCCGCTCGCAGCTCGGGATCGATTAGCTGGTGGCGGATGGATGCTCGATGCAAAACGACTGGCTATTGTTTACGTACCCACGGGACACGCGGATTTGTGGGTCTCGCGATGGATTGAATTAGAATGGGTGCATGATGCAGTCGCAGGGGATGAGGGGCGGGATGAATCACGCCGCAATGATCTGACGCAGCAATGTAGACAGTGCCATTTTCAGCCAAACCCAATGCTTGAATCGGTGCTAACCCCCTCGGGAAGCCTTGACCCACTGAATGCGGGTTGGCGTGCCCAAACTCCACGGGCCGGCAATCGTTCTTTTACACGCTTCGATCACGTTCCACACTTACATATTCCCGCTATGAGCGATTGCAAGAGTTGCCATCGCATGAAGCCACAAACCACCAACGAAGCGGCGATGACCCAGTTTGTTTCGGCGGGAGGGAAGAAGTCTTTGGCACTACACCGCTTCAGCGAATCCCATTTTGAGGAAATGCACAAAGAATCGTGTGCAGATTGCCATCACCGTAAAGCTGCTGGAGATCAGTGCACAAAGTGCCACAACTATCACGTTAGATCTGCGGATCAAGCGTCGCTAGGCGAGATCCAGCGGGGCTTTGCTGAGCTGAAATGACTTGGTGTCGCCTTCGTCGAACGCAATCCTCGCCATTTTCTTTGGGCCGAACCCATCGACAGAGAGGATGGCTCCGAGCCCATATCGAGGATGCGAAACTCGCATACCTGTTTCGAAAACATCAACAGGAGTGCCAGTGAGCGTTACCGAGCTACCCAACTCCGATGCCGTCTTCATTCCTCTAGGGAGCTGATGGTTGATCGCGAGAAGTTTCGTAGCAAATGCACCTAGTTCATCCCTGACATCGATCCCCTGGATCCCTTGTGCGGGTTTCTTGTCTTGCTTTTTAGTTTTCTTTGCGGTGGTTTCCAATTCGTCGCTAAATGGCTCGTCAAACAGTTCGACCGCTTCGTTGACCTTCTCATTCTCAATCTCTGTGTTGAAGTCGTCAAAGCGGATCTCATTGGGCTTTGCGGATTTAGCCCCCTTTTTCGTCGGCTTGTGCAGAAAGTTCTCGGAATCACCGAACAAAGAATCGGGCCATTGGTCATCGAATGCATCGAAGCGTCCATTGGACATGGTGTAATCGACCATTTGCATTTCGGCGCGTGGCAATTCCATCAGGAATGGGCTAGCACTGCTCATGCGATTGTTTCCGAATCCACGTTGGCTGGCGCTGCTTAATTGAAGCGTCTGCTTAGCTCGCGTGATACCGACAAACAGCAATCTGCGTTCTTCCTCCATTTGATTGGCGTCATAGCGCGACCGGGAGTGAGGCAATATGTCTTGTTCGACGGCAATAATAAAGACGTGGGGGAACTCGAGTCCTTTGGCGGCATGCAACGTCATCAAGGTGACACGGTTGTCGTCGGTCAGGTTGTCGGTATCTGCAGACAAGCTGACTTGCTCGAGAAATTGCTGCAATCCGGTACCGTCCTCATTGCTCTGATCCACTTCGGCCGCATCCGAAAGCAACTCCTGGACGTTGCCCTCGATGCTTTCGTCTGGCGCCTCTGATTTTTTGGAGGCGAGGTATTTGATGTAGTCGGTTGCATGCAAGACATGTTTGAGCATTTCGACGGTAGAAATCGCGGAGCGATTCACGAGTTCATCGTAGAGTTCAAGGAATTTTTTTGCTCCGCTCAATGCCTTTTTACTGAGCATCGCGCGATCGATAGCAGCCCGCAGTGCTACGAGCATCGGAATCTCTCGGGTTCGAGCCAATTCCGACACCTGAGCGAGCGACTTCTCGCCCAATCCGCGAGGCGGTACATTCACGATTCGATGAAATGAGATGTCATCCGTAGGGTTGTTGACCAGTCGCAGATACGCGAGGAGATCGCGGATTTCTTGGCGATGATAAAACCTGAAACCACCGATCAACTGGTAATTCAATTTGCGCTTCAGGAGGGCTTGTTCTAGCAATCTCGACTGAGCGTTGGTCCGATACAGGATCGCGAAGTCTTTCGGTTGCGCTTCTTCTTGGAGGACATGTACTGCGATCTGATCGGCGATATGGTCGGCTTCGTCACGCGCTGATGCGTACGTTGCGATGCGTACTTTTTCGCCCGAGTCGCGGGTTGGGATTAACGTTTTTTCCTTTCGCCGGGTGTTGCAGGAGATGAGCACATCTGCCGCGGAAAGGATCTCCGGAGTGCTGCGGTAGTTTTCCTCAAGCCGTACCACTTGGACGTTGGGATAATCCCGCTCAAAGTTCAAAATGTTAGCGATGTCGGCTCCTCGCCACCCATAGATCGATTGATCCGGATCGCCGGTGACATTGATATTGGGGTAGTCGAGCGATAATCCGCGAACGATCAGGTATTGAGCGAGGTTGGTGTCTTGGTATTCGTCGACCAAGATGTACCTGTGTTTCTCGTCGAGATCCGCTCGCAACTCGTTATTGGTGCGAAGAATAGTAGCTGTGTGCATCAGCAAATCATCGAAATCGACAGCATTGTTCTGCAGCAAATACTTCTGGTAGGCGGGATATACTTTTCGAATCGCATGATCCACTGCGGAACGAGCTTGGCCGTCGAGCATTTCCGGCGTGATGGCTCGATTCTTCAAGTTGCTGATTCCCTTAATGATGTCGGGAAGCTTCAGGTGCGTCAGTGAGACGTCCGTATTCATGATCGCTTGTTCGATCGCGGATTTTGAGTCGTCGGTATCGAAGATCGAGAAGTTTTCCGACAAGCCGATCATGCGTCCGTAATAGCGAAGAAATCGCGCGCAATAGCCGTGGAAAGTCCCCATCCAAACCGGTGAATCGCCCAGCAGTCGCCCCACCCGATGTTTCATCTCTTGGGCGGCTTTGTTGGTGAAAGTCAACGCGACGATCGAG
>VGZN01000221.1 GCA_016872635.1 Planctomycetota bacterium
CCCTCGAATTTCGAGGTGTGATGTGCTTCCCCGGGCACATTTTGCCAACCGCAAACGATTCGGTTTGGCAGGCCTACACGGACTCGCTCGGCAAAGTCATCGACGAACTCCTAATCCGGTCTATCCCCATTCCGATTGTTTCGGGTGGGTCGACTCCAACCGCTTTGCAATCCCACCGCAATCCCCTTCTGAACGAAATCCGCCCTGGTACGTATATCTACAATGACATGAACGAAGTTCGACTGGGAGTCGCGACGTTGGAGGATTGTGCAGCAAGAATTTTAGCCACTGTGGTCAGCACCCCTAGCCGCCAAAAATTTGTGGTCGATGCGGGGAGCAAAACCCTTTCGAGCGATCGAAACTGCGTCGATGCCGACTCGGGCTTTGGTTACGTTGTCGAATATCCGGATGCAAAAATTTCACGACTCAGTGAGGAACACGGCGAGGTCGTACTCCCGGAAAGTAGCCAATCCAAACCTCCTCAAGTCGGCGATCGTATCTGGATCATCCCCAACCATATTTGTGTCAGCGTCAATCTGCAAAATTCGTTTTACTTGCTAGAGAATCAATCGCTCCGTCAGCTTCCTGTCGATGCAAGGGGCATGCTGGTCTAAGTTTGTGCGATGCATCTTTGGTTTTTGCTCCCCGCGTCCAACTCGAAATGCCATCGTTAATCACTTCCACCGGCGCATCAAAATGGTTCAAAAGATAAATCACAATTCATGGGTTGAGCCACGCTGTATCGATCACCCGCAACGAATGCAGAACGGAACGCCATCGTGGTGAAAGTGACAGTCCTAGTCCCCGCATTCAATGAAGAAGGAACCATCGAGAAGGTGTTGTCCAAACTCGTTGCTCTTCCATTAGAAAGCAGTGAGATCTTGGTGGTCGACGACGGGTCCACGGATAATACCGCAGAGATCGTTGCGGCTTTGGCTGCGCAGAATCCATCGATCCGATGGTTCAAGCAACCTCGAAACATGGGCAAGACAGCTGCGATTGCTCGAGCCATCTCCGAGTCGACCGGGGAGATTCTCATCATCCAAGACGCCGACCTGGAATACGATCCAGAAGAAATCGCGGACGTGATCGCACCGATTCTCAACGATGTTGCAGACGTAGTTTATGGAAGCCGGTTCCTTGTCAAGAAAGCTTCTCGTGTCCTTTATTTCTACCACTATGTCGCGAACAAATTCTTGACGTTGCTGAGCAATTTACTGACCAATCGTAACATGTCAGATATCGAGACTTGCTACAAAGCTTTCCGTCGCGAAGTGATCGTTCCTCTGGACTTTTCAAGCCGAGGTTTCGGTCTCGAGGTGGAGATCACTGCCATGATCTGCAAAACCAACGCTCGGACCTATGAAGTCCCTATTTCCTACTACGGGAGAACCTACGAAGAAGGAAAGAAAATCGGCGTGCGCGATGGAATTGCAGCGATCTGGTACATCCTCTACTTCAATCTGATAACTCCGCTGACCCCCTCCGGACAGTCCTACATTCAAACGGTCAACAACGCATTGGCGAAACGAAACAGCCAGGGGTAAGTCTGAGTAAATTGGGGTAAATCAGATGGAACGCCTAGCCCCGCAGTTGGGTTTCTTGACGTGGACTTCGTTCTCGTATCGAATGAGCAAAAATCATTCTACGAATAGAAACCAACGGCCACGATGAAGATTGAATCGTTTTCCGCAGACTGGGTGCAAACGCCTTGCGACGCTTTGGTAATAGCCGCCGATGAGGACTGGCGTTCCCGCCAGGAAATCCAACAACTCTCCGCTGCGACCGATGGCTGGCTGAGCCGATTGTTAGAGAGTGGAGAGATCTCCACGAAGCCCAACAAGGTCACTGTACTGCTCGGCCCCCCAAAAATCGCGACCCCACTTTTAGCGATTGTCGGAACCGGATCTCGCACCTCGGGACTTCAAAATATCCATTTTCGAGCATCCAGCGCAGCGATGAAAGCTATCTGCACGCGCAAACGAGGTACTGTTCGATTGGTAGGGCTCGGTGCTTCGCCTCTAGAACTCCGCGCCGCCGTCGCAGGGGCAATGGTGGGCTGCGTCGGACAAGACCTCTTCCGCGCCGAGAAATCCCTCGTTGAGCCGGATCGTATCGAGTGGGTTGGTGTAAGCGATCCGCAACTGAGGGCGGGGCAAACCATCGGCGAATCGATCAATCTCACCCGACGACTCGTGAACCTACCTCCCAATTACTTGTATCCGGAAACCTTTGAAAAAGAAGCGCGTGCAGTCGCCGCAGACTGTGGCATCACGATCGAAGTTTGGGACAAATCCAAATTGGAACAAGAACGATGCGGTGCCCTCCTCGGTGTGGCTCGAGGGTCCGTGCGTGATCCCCGACTCATCATCCTCCGCTACCAAGGTTCTTCTCCCGATGCGGAACCTCTCGCTCTCGTCGGTAAGGGAGTTACCTTCGACAGCGGCGGTTATTCCATCAAACCCACCGATGGTATGCTCACCATGAAATGCGATATGGCAGGTGCCGCAACCGTCCTCGGAATCCTCAATGCTGCGGCGAAATTGCGTGCTAAACGCAATATTGTCGGTGTTCTCGGATTGGTCGAGAACTTGGTCTCCGGAGACGCCTTCAAACTCGGGGACGTACTTACTGCTCGAAGTGGAAAAACGATCGAAATCCATAACACCGACGCAGAAGGCCGACTGGTGCTGGCCGATTGCCTCAGCGTCGCCCTCGATCAAAAACCCTCCCAAATTGTAGACTTTGCTACATTGACCGGTGCATGCGTCGTCGCCCTCGGAACCGAAGTCGCAGGTTTGATGACCAACAACAGCAAACTGCAATCGGAAATACAGTCGTTTTCAGAGCGATGCGGTGAACATACCTGGCCACTCCCCATGCACTCGTTCTTCACTGAACAAATTGCAGGGAAAGTCGCTGATATCAAGAACGTCGGTGAAGGTCGATGGGGTGGAGCGATCACCGCTGCCAAGTTCCTAGAAGAGTTCGTCGCTGATACACCTTGGGCTCACCTCGATATCGCCGGCCCTGCCTTCTACGATAGCCCCAAGCCGTGGGCCGATGCAGGAGGCTCTGGCGTACTAGTCCGCTCCTTTGCTGAGTGGCTCCTCGCATGAACGCCCCTTCGGACGATCTAAAAGAACAACAAACCATCGATGAGGTTCGACGCCAGTACCATGAGCTTGCGGAACTAGCTGGTTCGCTCGCTCACGAGATCAAAAACCCTCTCTCGGTGATCCATATGAATACAGATCTCCTGTGCGAGGAACTGGAAGAAAGCCAGTGGCCCGGAAAACGGCGAGCTATCTCGAAAGTGGACATGATCCGGCAACAATGCCACCGCATGGAAAACCTCCTGCGTGATTTTTTGCGATTCGCTCGAATGCAAGACATGGAGATGTCGGTTGGTTCACTCAACGACCAAATCGTTGTGGTGATGAATCTGTTCCAACCCCAAGCCGACAAACAAAATATCCATTTGGACAATCTGCTCGACCCCAACCTCCCCAATATTCGCCTCAACAGCAGCGCTCTACAAGCTGCATTGATCAATCTGGTTAAAAACGCGATTGAAGCCATGCCCGATGGAGGTGAACTTTATATCCAAACTTATATTACCCCCAAGGGGGTCGCCATGGACATGATCGACACAGGGTGTGGGATGGACGAAACCACCGCTATGCGTATGTTCGAACCCTTTTACTCGACCAAACCCGAAGGTTCTGGACTAGGGTTGCCCACGACTCGAAAAATTATTGAAGCCCACGGTGGACGGATCAGCGTTCAAAGCGAAGTCGGCCGAGGTACTAAATTCGTTATCGAATTCCCAACCCCAATCCGACTAGCACCCTGACGGGTTGCCCATGATCATACCTACCAACGACATGATCACACCAATCATCGAACGACAAACTTCGATGAAGTATTTAGACAAACGTTCAAGGCCACTTCCATGATTTCCGAGCATGAGACAGCGATCCGAGTCCACTATCACGAAGTCGATGGACAGGGACGTGTGCATAATAGCAATTACTTAAGCTATTTTGAAAGAGGCCGCGTGGAGATGCTACGAGCATCGGGTATCTCTTACAAAGAACTCGAGAGCACCGGACTGATGCTCGTCGTCCGAATGATGCACGTCGATTTTCATGCACCTGCCGTGTTCGACGATTTGCTTGTCCTAAAGACCAGGCTCGGATATTGCCATGGAGCGCGAATCGAGCACCACTATCGTCTCGTCAGACCTCGCGTCACACCTGGCGATCCAAGTACACTCGAGTCGACATCGAACCCAACGGATGGCGGCCAACCAGAATCCGAAGAAGGGGACCTCATCGTATCCGGCCGCAGTGAGATCGGATGTGTCGATGCTACCGGACGTGTCCGACGTTTGCCTGCATTCTTGCAATTGAATCTCCGAGGGGATCGCGACGGAGATTCCTAACCGGCACCGCTAGCGGGTCTCCTAGGACCTGTTCAATCGAGATCTAGTATTGATCTATCGATGATATGCCAGGTGCGATTAGGGGTGAAACTCTGCTTTTGATGGCTCTTGGCTCTGCGTCTTCGTTGGCGAGCTTTTCCTATTGGCATTGACGCGAACCGCGTTCCTAAGCTATTCCCGAACGATCAGCAGATCCTGGCTGAGGATCCTGGTAAAATTTAACGATTATTCTGTTGGCAACGACTTTTCGTGCCGATACCAACGATAACACACTTTCATATTGCACACCCGGCAGCTACCAAAGGATTGATAGCCATGCGCAGTCGCTTACCGAATTGGATTCGTACAGGAATGGTTTTGGCGGTCATCGCTGGCACCCAAACAGGTTGCAAGAGCGGTTGGAAAATGCCAGGTTCGGATATGTTCTCGTGGACTCGCAAACCTTCGGAAAGCACCCTCGCCGGAACCGGACCATCGATAGCCATGCCTTCGAATGGGGCCCCTACCAGCCCGTCGACCAAGAGCACTCCATCGCCGATCAATAGCACGGCGTTAAACAACACCAAGCCATCGTCGCCCTATGGCCAAGGGGTCACAAGCCCCTATGGTCAGCCATCTGCTCAAAACACTCTGGCGAACATGCCGGGAGCCGGAACGGCAGCAACTCAGAACGGCTACAGCACTGGCAATTACGCGACGACCCCGCAGCGACCGATGGCCGGCGCGACCCCAGGCTATGGTGCACCCGGAACTCCAGCTCCTGGCTACAACCAACTAGCTCAAAATCCTTATGGGCCATCTGCTCAAGGGGTTCCACCAAACGCGCCAATGAACGCATTCGGCGTCGCACCGAATGCGGGTGGACCATCAGCCTACGGAGCTCCTCAAGGCTATCCAGCACCAACGCACAATGTTGCTGGTCCTAACTCTTTGCCTCCATCCGGCGGTGTTGCTTATGGCATGACACCTCCTCCGGCAGCACCCGGCGTTGTACCCAATGGTATCCCTAACACCAATCCATACGTTCCAAATGCCGGAACCAACAGCGTTCCAACCAACACCGTCAGCTACGGTGCTGGTTCTCTGCCACCATCGCTTCCACCAGCCTCAAGCATGCCAAACGCCTACGGTGGCGGCGCGGCTCCGACTGTTCCAACCTACACAGGTCCAGCGTCCTACCGACCAGGTAGCACCGCCCGACCCACCGCCTACGATTTCTCGAATCAAGCACCCGGCGGCGGTGCCCCTTCCGGCACAGCCTATCCTCGCAGTGCCCCGGAACTACCGAGCAACGTGAATCGCTAAACTCGACTGTGGATTCACGGATCTAGCACCTATCGATCCAGAATAATTCGGGAGGGGAACGCTAAAAATAGTGTTCCCCTCTTGTCGTTATTTCTTGGAGATGTCCCTCGCGTTGTCGGTTGCAAAATCCACAAGGATCGGCAGCAATCTAGCCTTGGGTTGGGATACGCAGTTCATCCGTATTCATCCATGCACACGGTTGGATTCGACGATACGGCCTTCATCCATCAACTCCTCATGCCGTACCATCACCAACTCGGGGGAGTAGCCATAACGCTGTTGCCAAACGGATCGATTTGTCTTCGAAAGGCCCCAATCCGTACCTCGACCGCCATCGACCATACCCGCGACGATCGTTGTCTTGACCGAATCCGCCACGAACTCTCCGTTCCGGTAGACTAACATCCCTCTCCGGAATACCATCTCTGGATCGCTAAACATCGACTCCGCGTTGGAATCGTCTCGGTAGATCACAACGTCTGCGATAGCTCCATCGCTCAGCACTCCCCGCTTGTCTAAACCCAAGGCGGTTGCTGGTCCCTGCCGCGTCATCGTTGCGATTTCGGACAGTGTGTATTCACGTCGCAGGCTCGGTAACGGACTTGTACTCTTCACGTCTGGATGCAGACGGTCAAAGATCGACATACGGAAGTCGTAATCCATCAATAACCGAATCAAATGTGGATAGCCGGTAAAGGGCCCCCCATTGGGATGGTCCGTGGTTAAAAAGATGCGCATCGGGTCGGTGATGCGCAAGAATAGTTCTAGTCCGATTGACCACTGCAGCGAATGGACGTACTGGCTTTCGCGGTATCGGAACGGTACGATCCCGCATCCTGCTTGGCACTCGAGATCTTGAAAGATGACCTTGCGAGGCAACGCCAAAGACCGATGTTCAAATTGATGCATCGTATCCGCTGATACGGTCACCGTTTGTCCAAAGAGCACTTGGCCGACATCGATCGTCAGTGAAGGTGTACGGTTGACTCGATCCGCCAACGCGGTCGCAGCAGAGCTGTAGCCATGCGGACCATCTTTGCCATAGCAATGATACTGAGCATGGGTTAAGTGAAGCCGACGTCCCTCGACAGCATCGATAGTGGCCAAGGTGGATTCAATATTCCCGGCTACCCCGAGATTGCTGCAGTGGACATGCAAGGGATGCGCCAAACGAAGTTCCTCGATCGCAGTCGCGAGCGCTCGCAGGATCTGCCGAGGTGTCACATCGTAATGGCGGTGCTTCTCATCAACATCCAATTTCCGCTGATTGAATTTGAACGCATCGATCCCACCTGCATTCACCACCTTCACGGCGCATGCAGCATGGGCGGTCAACATCCATGCGACATAGTCGGTAATCATGGATTGCGATACGTCCGCTTGAAGCCATTCGAGCAGCATCCGGTCGTTGCCCAACACGACATAGCCTCCGGTGTCCAGCCACGGTGTATCACGCATCTCGGCATGCGATTGCCGAGCATTGGCTGGTAGCATCGCCGGCTCAAAGCAAGCGGTGTATCCCATCTGTAAATACCGTCGACCGGTTTCCCAAGTGTTGGGAACCGGACAACTCAACGGCCCCAACCACGGCCTTTCTGCATTAGCCAGGCTCTGCGTTCTCGACCGTTCTGGCATCAGCAACCGAGCCAGATTAACTTTGCCCCCTCCGATGTGTGTGTGCAAATCAATCGCACCAGCCATCACCGTGCGACCGGGCAGCAAATACTCGGCGTCGACCTTCTTTCCTGTTGGCAATACACGCGAAAGAAATCCATCGACCAAAAAGAGATCGGTCCGCTCTTCGCTCGTTCCAAGGCCATCGGCCTTGCTGATTCCATCGACGATTCGTACATCGCGTAATTTTGTGATCATTGAGGAACGATCCTCCTTAACCAATCACTCGCTACCCGTGTTGGCGCGCTGGTACCTTTGGAAGCGGCTTTCGCGACTTCGGGCTCTTGGATTCCTCGCACCATCAAGGTCTGATCCCCTCGAAAAAACTCTGAGGGCACTTCGATTCCGGGCAGCATGGTCGGTAGCCACGCGATCTCTTGCTGCAGAGTCATTGAAGTTGAGTCTGTAGCCGACAATCCTGCAGGTGAGACCACAATCAAGGGGACACGTGCATCAAGCACGGGAGGGGGGATGCTATCCGCGGTGTCGTCAATCCAAACGAGCACCGGTTTGCGGCCCAACGCACGCATTCCGTCCGTCGACTTTTTCTCACTCGACTCCACTTCCTTCAATGGCGAGCCGGTGGACTCGCTTTTCTCGATCGCCCCTCCGATCGCCGCATGTTGCAACCACCTCTTGGCTCGGCAACCCGTCGGGTCGTATTCAACGATCCCATTGCGATAACGGATACGGCCGGGAAAACCGGTTAGCCAAGTGCATGCTTGCTGAAAACCAACGTCCAATCCTCCCCAGGACAACGCAGCGCATCGTCGGTAGCTATTTTGCTGGGCGATCCAGGTCATCATCGATTCGATCCATAAATCACCATGGTCCACCGACAGATTTCGATTGGACCAAAGGACGGTTGTGAAAATCGCTTTCTGCAACCATTCTCCGACCTGACTCTCCCATGGCCAATCCGT
>VGZN01000222.1 GCA_016872635.1 Planctomycetota bacterium
AAGGTGCTCCGTTGGTTGCAAGTTGGCCACGCGAAATCGTTATTGAGGCATACGAGTAAGGAGTCGGCGTTGATGCGGATGGCCTATTGGGTATCCCTGCCACTCCCAGTTAGCTGGTCGGTTCCGTACCCAGGGGATGATCTTCGGTGGTCGATTTTCCAAAAGCCATACTGAATGACTATTTCGATTTAGGTTGGCTCGCTGGCGCCATCTCCGAGAGGGGCATATGTCGATAATATGCCTCGAGGCAGAGAATCGATAGAACGGTAGCATAGAGTCTGCCACCGGCAGCACCATGCGGGTCGCCTTGAGGGGGCCAACTTCCTCGCTCGCGTCCTGCCTGGATTTGCAAAGCCGGGAGTGCTTCTTTCATGACATCGTTCCATTTGCGCCACGTACTACCGCCTGCATGGTGAAGAGCGTTGGTTGCGTAGTACCAATAGTAGTAATCGCGGCCCTCGATGCTGGTGACGATCGGGTGCCTAGCAATGTGTTCGCAGCCGGCGACGATTCTCTTATCTTCGGTGCGCCATCCGAGGTACATCCGGCAGAGCATGCCTTCCGCGGTCATGGAATCTTTAGGCGGGCTGAATGCTTGGTAAGCGTACAGTTCACCATCGGGGTTGGCGCCGCGTAAGCCTTCTTTGCGTTGCACCGTATCGAGAAACTGATGGATTCGTTCGAGATTGTCGCTTGGAACCTCAATCCCGGCCATTCTTGCGGAAATCAACGCCATAACGTACCAACCGGTGACGCTCGTATCGCCCGTTTCCTTGGGATTGTACCGCCATCCACCGCCATCGTCTTGTGCTGATAATGAGTAGCGAACGGCTAACTCGGCGGGCTCCTTCAATTTGGGATCCGCAGTCATCCCAAAAAGTTCGCACACTGCGATGGTCGATTGTGCTTGGGCGTACGTTCTCTGAATCGTCGTTGCTTTATTGGCAAAGAACCCGTCAGAGTCTTGAACGGACAGCAAGTAATTCAGACCACGAAACACATTGCTCTGGTAATCCCCAGATTTGTGCGTATTCCCAGCACCCATGAACGCGAGGAGTGCGAGGGCGGTTGCAGCGGATCGATTTTCGCTGGTTCCACCGTCGCTATACGGTTGGACCATGCTCCACGAACCATCTGAACTTTGGTTTTTTTTCAGCCATTCCAGGCCGAGCGCGACAGCTTGCTCGGTTCTCTCGTTCCCACCGAAGGCCTTGAGCAAGGCTCCTTTCATGGTGCCTGTTCGTCCAGTGAGTCCCTTGCGAATCGAGAACTCAGGTACGGCGACATTGCTGCCGATCTGGGTTAAATCGGGCATTGTCGTTGCAAGATCAGATGCAGAGACGGAAAGATCGTCGAGAGCATCGCTGTCGTTTTCCCCTTGGAGTGATTCCATTTCTGAGATGTTGAAGGAGGTCAACGCATCTCCCTCTGCGCCTGCTTCGCTATTCCCCAAGAGAAGAACGAACGATTTGGCGACTTCGTCTCGCAATGGTATCAGCGCGAGGAGCAGAATGATCGCGATATGGACTAGTGTGCTGATCAACCAACTAGGAGCGTCTCGAAGGTACTTGACCGCCAACCATTCGGTGAAGGTTTCTTCAGAGTCTAAATGCGTTTCGTTCTCTGAGGCCACGCTGGTTGCCTGCGGAGTAGTCCCTCGAGGAGTTGATGATTTGGGACCAGTTGCCTTGGCAGAGGGGCCAGATGCAGCGACTGCAACTCGGTTTTTGCTGGCGGCGGGTGAATTTAATGATGGATTGAGAGACGCGATGCGTTGCGGACCGGCAGTTGTGGAAACGGTTGGTTGAGGTGTTCGCGGGGCCGTCGGGATCTCGAATTCGTTGAGAGATTCTGAGTTGGTACGCTTATTCGGGACTGTGTTCGCGTTGGGAACGACCTTTGCCGTGCTTGCAATACTGTGTGGGACCGTTGGAACCACGGGGGGTAGCACGGGAGGCGGCGGTGGCGGGACAACGTGAGACTTGAACGGGGGCGCTTGGACCGGGGGAATCGGTTCGGGTGGCATCCCGTTGGGGTTGTTGGATCGAGGTTGATTGTCCGCCATCGGATGTTGTTCTTCGGAAGAGCTTAGCTGTCGTACGGGGCGCAATCCGTTTTGGCCCAGCGTGACTTATTTAGAACACCCATTGTTGCCATTATACCGCAAGGTAGCAGGCATGGCGCGTGGAAGATGGGATAGGAACCGGAAGGGACGGGGGGGGTTCCAACGCAGCGAAGAATAGAGCCATCGACGCATTCCCGTGAAAGTCCCTGGAAATGAGGTAAACACACAGCGATCAGGTAACATCTCGGGCGTGCGCCGAAAATGATTGAGCCGCTCATCGTTGGGAGCTGGCTATACGAAAACACCCTTCGGGTCCACCGAGCGAATGAACGCTCGAAAGAAGACCCGAAGGGTGAATGTATCGCGACCAAACTCATGGTTTGGCCGGGGATAACGTGCTTGACCGCCCAGTCACGACTCTCTCGAGGCCGTGTCCTCAGGAAGTCGAGCGATTTACTGTCGATCTTCCTTCAAGCTGCGGAGTTCAGCTGGTTGGATATGATTCGCTTTGCGATTTTCACGTTTGATCGCCTCGTAAACTTCCTGCCGATGGACAGGAATATCGTTTGGGGCTTCGATACCTAGCCTCACTTTATCCCCTCGAATGTCCACAATCGTGACAACAACGTCGTCGCCGATCATGATGCTTTCGTCTCGATGTCGCGAGAGCACAAGCATTGGAGACTCCTTTTCACTTCTAGGTTGCATCCCGTGCAACAGGCTTCGGATTGGATTTGTGAGTCGTTCGCGTTTGGTTGAGTTGCCGAACTCGAACAGGGCTTGGTATCGACCAGCCATTACCTCGGAATGATGGTTTAAGATCGCTTTCCGACAGAAGCATCCCTATGCGTTGTAACACGTGTAGGGGCGGTTGTTGCCTTTTCTAATTATTCCGTCAGTGACCAATTGTTCCGTACACTTTACGTGATCCTCAAGCTTTCGCAGGGGGTGGTCGATGAATTGCCCGTGCTCTTCGCTCCAAAACTCTATGAGCATGATGACGTGTTGGAACTAACGGTGGTTTGCATCCTAGTGCAACGGCGTGTTTCCTACCCCGCGTGAAGCGTCACAGTCGGATTGGAGCGAAGTTAAATAAACCAATCGACCAACCACTTTCTTTAGAAGTTGAAAACGTGAAGCGACGGTTTCCCTCCCATTTGCGTCTTCACACGGAAGACCAAGCCTCGGTAACGCCCACCACCGGATCGACCCGTTCGACCTTGAGAGAATTGGACGAGGTGGACGTGTGCCTTCGTGCATTTGCGGAAGCAACCAGTTGGGGAGTGGCGGCGCGACCGATCCCCAAGGATGCACGCGTCAGCAAAGACGCCTCTGGTGGGAAGAAGGCAAGTTCTGCAGGACGTGGTGGACTCCCAAATATGCTTGGTCGCCATTGGCAACTCGTCGATAATATCGTTCGCGACGGGATCCTAGACGAGTGTGATTTAAACGCACTTCCTTCCGTCCCCATGGAAAAAGCTCAGGATTTACTTTTCGCGATCGAGCGATTGGTACAGAGGTTGGATACTGCGGAGGAAACGATCCGACGGCAAGAAGCCGAGTTGGCGACAGCCGTTCTAGTGACCAGTCATCCCGATCGTCAGCAGGAAACCGCGGACCGGCTCGAGTCCATCCTCGAGAGCACTTCGCGATCCATCGGTGCTGTGGCAGCCGCGATCTACTTGCTCGACGATGCGACCTCGTCGCTGAAGATGCGTTCGTGTTTTGGATTGCCCCGAAGCCGACTCGCGACGGGACCGAGAGACCTGCGCGGGTCGCTCGCGGATCTCGAGGCTCTTCTCGGAAATGCGGTCTTGCTCAGCGATATCGAGATGATGCCGGAGTGGCCGAGCCCGGAGAAGTTTGCATCTGCGATTGTCGTCCCAATCGGAACATCGACGATGCCGCACGGAACGATGTGGTTTTGGTGCGATAAGACTCGGTCGTACAGTCCCACGGAAGTGGAAGTCGCTAATTTGGCGGCTGGGCGTGTCATGGGCGAGATCGAGCAATCCATTCTAGGCCATGAAGTGAGTCGCTCTCGCGTCGTTCAAAAGCAGATTGACACAGCGAGTCTCACTCAAGCAAGCATGTTGCCAGACATGCAGGTGTTGCATGAGGACTACGATGTCAGCGGTTGGACGTACCAGCACGGTAGTCTCGGCGGAGCGTTCCACCATTGGGATGTAGTCCCCAATGGAATGATGACTGTCTCTATTGGAAATGCCAGCCAAATTGGCCCTGAAGGCTGTATCGTGGCGACCAGTGCCCTTTCTATGATCCGAACACTTTGGAATCAGGGTACCCCACCTCACCAAATCCTCAGAGTGATCAACGATTCTCATTGGAGCATGACCGATGCCGATTGGACGATCGCTTTGTCGTTGCTGCAAATCAATCCGGTCACTGGTTACGGATCGCTCTGCAATGCTGGTGACATGCAGTCATTCATCGTTTCGAGTCGCGGATCACGTCCAATCGGTTCTCCCCGACCCTTCGTAGGTGCGCAGCCTGACACAGTATTCACCCCATCGCGATTCATCTTGCAACCGGGAGAGATCCTCGTTGGTTTCACACCCAAAATATTGCAGGTTCCGCGGCAAAAGCCCACCGATCTGAATTTCCCAGGCATGAATCCGCACAAGCCCTATGTGCCTACCCCACCCGAATCGGTGGAACTCAATCGGCAAGGGCAAAAACCCTTGGACCAAACGACTCTTTTGACGCTGGTTCGGGATCTTTGCGATGAATCGGCGAATGACATTGCCAGTTACATCGCTAGACTATTACCACAGAACGCTCCCGATTCCCCGTCACCATGCGACCGTTCCTTGGTGATGATCAAGAATATTCGCAAGGCGTTTAAGTAACGCTTGTCATTCCGAAGCGATGAAACTGAATCCATGGGTCCCAAGCAGGGAGGAAACTACGAATGAAAAAAGATGAACTCGGGCTCAGCTACAGCAGCCGAAAGGCGTTGACGGTTCATTTAGGGGAAAACGCAGGGAATGAGATCGCTACCCTTCTTCAGAAGATGGCGTCTCAAATCGAGGAACTCAAAAGGAACAAGGTGAATGTCACCCAGGTCATTCCCCAAGAAAAGAAGGATGATCACGTCATCGCAACCGTTGAAAACGAGTCATTTTGAGTTCCCGATCCAAATCGTGGCGGTTAGAGATTCAAAATTTGGGAACCGATCATGGCTCGAATCCGTCTAGGAGTTGAAATGTGACACCTGACGAGGAGTTGGCCTTGATTTCCACGATCCGATCGAATGAGCCTTGGCGGTTCGACGAGCTTGTAAGCTCGCACCAGGGAAAGCTGTTTGGCTTTCTCTTGGGGATGATGCGAAATCGCCAAGATGCCGAGGAAATTACCCAAGAAGCCTTTCTGTCGGCCTATCGGAATTTATCCCGGTTTGAGGGCCGCTCGTCGTTTTACACCTGGCTGCGACGCATCGCTTACAACCTAGCGATCGATCTTCAACGCCGGCATCGAACTGCCGAAAAAGCAGATCCACACTGGATCGCTCAGTCGATATCTGAATCCAACAACGGGCCAGATGCGTCCCTGATGGACGACGAAATCCATAGCATTGTTCGCAAGGCGTTGGACCGAATCGGTGAGGATGCAAGAAGTATCATTCTCATGAGGGACATTCAGTCGCTCGATTATGGTGAGATCGCGGAGATTCTTGAGGTCCCCATCGGGACCGTGCGCAGTCGACTGCACCGTGCTCGCAATGAACTACGAACGTTGCTCTTGAAAGAGCATCGGGAATTGTTTGAATCGACATTGGATCGCGATCCGCTAACCAAGGAGGTTCGAGGATGAGTCGAGAACCTTTCGATGAGTCATTGTTGACCGCCTACTTGGATGAAGAGCTTTCGCAGGAAGATCGCAAAATGGTTGAATCCGCCCTGCGCGAGTCTCCGCATTTGACCAAGTTATTGGAGGAGCTCCGTATTGTTCGGAATCTTGTTAGCAACGCCGTACGTGGTGATGAGAATAGGCTTGCTGTTGGTGATACCACATCGGACCAAGACGTCAGCCAGGCACCATTCACGATCCGAGGGCCATGGCAATCGGTATCTGAGACGCAACCAAACGGCCGTGCGACATTGACGATTAGGCCTCAGAAAGCCGAAAACGTTGATGCTTCGAATGTCGAGCACGCGTTTCGCCCTTCACTTCGCAGTTGGATGATGCTCGCATCTCTCGCGGCAACGGTACTCTTGGGGCTCTTTGTTTTCTCTCCCTGGAGAAGCGTTCGAGACGTCCCGATCGCGGCGGCTCCAGCGTTAAAAACGAGGAGTGAAACGGCGGATTCGGCGAACGTAAGCTCATCGGAGTCAAGGGCTTCGCCTCGACATGACGCCGCGCTAGCTGCGTCTGAACCGAGAAACGCCGAAACGATGCCTTCTGCATCATTGCCCCAATCACCCACTGACGCGGTGCCACTCGGAATGACATCACCAAGCGAGGCATCTGCATCGCGGTTTCAGAAACCTGGATCGAATTCGAGTTCCGTGGATGCCCCTCTGCCGAATCGTTTAGCGAATGCTTCTAATGCACTGATCAACCTTTTAGTGGATGCGACTTCGTTGTCAGGTCCGAATCGTGCAGGTATCGATACCATGGCTCATAATCGAAAGCTGCAGGGGGCCGAGAAACTCGAAGTAGCGCAAGGGGCAAAGCAAAATGTCGAGCAATCGACGGCGTTGGACAAGTCGCCGTCGTCAATAAATGCGAATGCGTTGGAAACATCGGATTCAAAACGTTCGCAGGAACAATCGCATTTTGTTTTCGTGTTGGGTTCCCAATCTGATGCTATTGGTAGCATCGACAAAACCGAGACGATCGATTTGCTAAGAAGGGAATCAGGGGTACCGCTCGATGCACAAACAGCTGGATTGGGTGGAGCCGGTAGCTCTGGTAGTTCGAAGCCCAACGCCGCTGGGCCCGGATTTGGCGGAGGCGGATTTGGGGGCGGCAGGGCGGATGTTCCTTCCTTGGGACCGAGCCAAGGAACATGGTTGCTGGCAGCGCTCGATCGCCCGGAACCCCGCAAAGGTCTTTCTTCGGAAATCATCATTGAATTTCGATTTCCGAAAAATCGCGAGGACCAGGCCATCGAGGCGCTTCGCGAATTAGGGGTAATATTTCCTGTCGAGCAATTGCCAGCCGATGCAGCGAAGGATTGGTTTATCAGTGAGTTCGTTGATTCTCAACAGGAATTGAATGAACGTATTGAATACCGAATTGCCGAGAGAGAGAAAGCAGATGTCGTGGAATCGGAAGCCTCTGCTGATCGGCAACGCATGAAGCGTTATCTCGAGCCTATTCCCGACCAATGGCGATCGATTCGGATCATGCTACGAAAGGGAAAATCAGAAACGGAGTGATCGTGAAACTATTTTTTCAAATGATGGCTGACAATCAATCGGCCCTGAAACAACGTTGCGATTTCGGAATGTAATGCGTGTAGATAATCCTCATTGCTGGTGGCGAGATGCGGATGTAATCGCAAGAACCCCAGGGTGTTTAATTTTTCGTTCCACAGAGATCGCATAAAATCGCTCGGTGATCGGAAGTTGTCCGACAGGGCGCACGTCGTACATAGTTTCTACTTCGGGAAGAATAATCGATGGGATGCAGAACAGTCCTAGGCCTGATTGGCCCGCGCTCTTGAGCATCGCTGCATCATCAAACTCACAACGGATCGATGGTTCGATGGACTCATCGGTGAACCACTGATCGAGTGATCTTCGAAGCACCGTGTCGCTCGTCGGCAATAAGAATGGTGCTCTGTGCAGAGAACGTGGAAATTGTTCGACATAGTCTTCGGCAAGCCGATTCGATGCAACAACGGTGACGGAGGATTCGCCCAGCAAGTGGGAATACGCGCGGATACGTAGTCGTGGATCGCACGGGGTATCCGACAAGACAACGTCCAGTCGATGGATACTCAGTTCATTGATCAGGTGTTCTAAATCTCCTTCGCGAGAGATCAGTCGAATTGGGGTTTCAAGTTGGAATGCAGGTTGCAAAAAGCGAAAAGCAACCATTTTCGGCATGACGTCTTTCACGCCGACCCTCAGTAGCAGCGGTGCTCCGGTCGGATTACCTCGCAGGGCGTTGAGCATCTCTTCGCCCGTTGCAAAAATCTCCGTCGCGTAACGGTAGACCGATTCGCCGGTGTCTGTCATAGCGAGTCCCCGCCCCGACTTTTTGAAAAGTTGCCGGCCTAGAAACCGTTCCAGTTCATG
>VGZN01000223.1 GCA_016872635.1 Planctomycetota bacterium
GATCGATGGGAACACCTTCGATGAGCCGACCTCAAGGCTCACCAGTTACTCCGAGTGCTCGACCATCGAGTCCGGGAGGAGCGGGTGGTTTTGGGCAATCGGGACGGCCAGGTGGTGCTGGTGACGGTCGGCCTGGGCAAGGTGATGGCAATCGACCTGGGCAAGGTGATGCGAGGCCCAATCAACCGGGCGGAGCGAATCGTGGTCCTGGATCGAATGGCTTCGGACCATCGGCAGCCGACATGAACAAACGCCCAAGCTCGAGCGATCTTGGGAATTTCCTGGATCTGCCGGGTGCGTCTGGAGGCCGTGGTGGCGATCTCGGAGGTGCCGGGCGAGGCCCCGGTGGCATCAATACTGGGGATCGGACCAATAACATCGGGAACGACGGGAATCGTATCAACAACGGTGACCGTATCAACACCGGCGACCGCGGGAACAACAACCGAATCAATACGGGTGATGTGAACGTCAACGCAGGTAACAAGACCGAATTGAATCGTAACAACAATATCAATTCGATTCAGAACAAGTACCAGAACGTAAACAACCGACCCTTTGATAACAATTATTGGGGCCGTTACGGCAACAATGCCGCTTGGCGATGGAACGCTGGCTGGGGAGCCTACGGTGCCGCGTGGGCCTGGACTCCGGCAACATGGGCAGCTATGGGGGCGTTCATGCCATATGCGTGGTCGAATCCGGTCGCTTACGATTACGGCACCAATGTTGTTTACCGCGATAATTATGTCTATGTGAATGACCAGCAAACCGCTTCGGCTGCGGACTACTACCAGCAAGCGGGTGCGATTGCATCTTCCGTACCTGCAGCCGCTGATCCTAAGAAGGAGGAGTGGTTGCCACTTGGCGTTTTCGCGATCGCTGAGGATGATTTGCACCACGATACGGGCAACATGATACAACTTGCGGTCAGCAAGGACGGTATCATGGCTGGGACTTTCTACAATGAGACGACACAATCGAGTCGCCCATTGCAGGGAATGGTTGACAAGACCACCCAGCGTGCCGCTTGGAAGTTTGCTGATGGTAAGAACCAAGATGTCGTCATGGAGACAGCGATCAGCAATTTGACCAAAGACCAGTCGACAGCATTGGTCCACATGAACGCTGACACCGCGCAAACGTGGAACTTGGTCCGCATGCAAGCTCCTAAGCAGTAGCCTTCATCTCGGAGTGAAAAGGTCTCCCGGCGTTGATGGAGAGGCCGAAGTTCAAGCCATAGCGAAATATTAAAGCACGCAGCTCTTCACCGAACTGCGTGCTTTTTTGTCTACCTACTGCGAGTCGTAGCCGCTTCAAAGGGCTGGAGCCCACGCAAATCTCTCATGGATTTGCAGACGCGATGGGCACCATTGCTTGGATCGATACTCCATTTCCAGGCGAGGTCTGCAATTTCAGATGCCCCGAGACGAGACGCATTCGTTCCTTCATGCTGGCCAGCCCAAGCCCACTTGTGACTTTCTCGGACGATAGATCAAAGCCGCATCCATCGTCTGCGATATCGAGATAAGCGAACTCGGAATCCGAGTAGAGTCGGACGGATACTCTTTTGCTTCCGGAGTGCTTTGCTGAGTTCCATAGGGATTCTTGGGCGACACTATACAGGCAAAGCGATGCATCGTTGGGGATGGAATCGAGCGGTTCCTGGACGGAGTATTCGATCGTCATCCTTGAACGCTCGCCTAGGCTTAGGCATTCAGTACGCAATGCTTCGGGTAATCCAATATCATCGAGAGAAGAAGGATGCATTCGATGAGACATGTGATGGAGATCATCGCAAATCGAAATAAGCTGTTCCTTGAGCTTCGTCAACGCAGGCTTCAATTGGTCTTGGTCCGGGGTCTTGTTCTCAAGGTTGCCTGTAGCGATGGCGGTTGCTGCCAATCGCTGCGAAACATCATCATGCAATTCTCTTGCCAGGTAGCGTCGCTCATCTTCGATCGAGGATAGGATCTTGCCCGCGAGCATTCGTGCTTCTTTCTCAGCCTTGATTCGCTTCGTTCGATTGACCAATAAGCTCACAATAATAAGAGTCTGTAAAACCAGGATGGAGATGATGGTTGCGACGTACCTGCCGTACTGTTCCCAGAGTGTTTGTTGTCGATTGAGGAGTTCGGTGCCGGGAGGTAGACTCGACGCTCGAAGGTTATACTTTTTCAGCAATGGCATCTCGAATGCAATCCGAGGTGCCCCCCCGTTGCGGACCGGAAGTTCCTTGATCGGTACACCTTGTAAATGCATGGCAACAAGTTCTCCCGTCATCTTGCCTTGATAGTATGGTGATACCATGCTTCCTCCGACGACCCCGCTTCCCAAAAGGGTGTCATAGAGGGAGTAGATGGGGGCCGTGGATGCATCGGCAACGCTTTGAACAAATTCGTACGTGGTATAATGATTTCCTAAACGATCTTTATCCATGGATAGAACGATCACCGCGGTATTACTTTCCAGTTTCGCGAGTTTGCTCCGAACTTCGGGGATGGTTAATCCTTCCCAGAAATCGATGGATAGCTTTCTCTGGGACTTCCTTTGCTCGGACATCACCACATTGCGGAGGAAGGTGTCTTGTTCCGATACTCCGCAAAGATAGATGATCCTGCGTGTTTCAGGGCGCAGTTTCTCGATAAGATCGAAGGTACCCTCGAAATCGAATTCGAAACCGACGCCTGTAATGTCGTATTTCGAAGCTGTGTATTTCGCAAAGGATTCCGGTACCGAACAAAAAACGATAGGAACATTTTCGAAAATGCGATTTCGATTGGTAAGTAGAAAGGTAAGCGAAGGAAAATAGAGTGGAACGATCACATCGGCCGGTTTTTGCGAGTACTTCATGCTCAAAAGATCGATCCATCCACGGAGGTACATCGGATCGTTGTTGTGGATTAAGTCGAGATATTCAATCTCAAATTCAACTGGTCCCTCGTAGTTCTTTCTTATCGCCTCCAGGATTCCCTTTTGCCAGTCGGCAGTGACCGGAGATAGCTGCCGAAAAGTCGAGATCAGAGCGATTCGTTTCGCGACAAATTCAGATTCATCCTTGGTGTTCGGAACCTCATCGTCGCTGGCGAACAGACTGAATGGGCTGATCAGGATCAGACCCAGAAGATAAATGAAGAGCTTCGCTGTTCGCATGCTTATTAAAAAAGAGAGGGGGTTCTCGGAACCAATTCTCTGGATGAAACTCGATCGCGGAAGAGTGAGAAATCCAGAAACTCCCAGCTCAACCAAATGCAAAACGAATGTTTGGTATACTCCAAAAGGCCATTTTTCGACAGCCTTTATGAACCATTGATTGGCGAAAGAACGACAGAGGGTCTTATGAGTGTATTTCGCAAGTGCATTGTGATCGGATTGTGTGGGGCAATGTTGTCTCGAGGGCCTGACTTTCAAGCAGATGCATGCTGCCCCGCGTTTCGCGTTGGCCGCGACGTTTTGATCTCCGATCAGAAGATTTTAATTGCGTGGGATCCTGGTACCAAGACCGAGCATTTCGTGCGTGAGGCGGGTTTTCGGGTCACGATTGATCGTTCAGGCAATGACACTACGGAAACCGGTGTCGAGGACTTTGGATTTCTCGTTCCAACACCAACGTCTCCAGAGGTCGAAGAATCCGATCGTTATGTTTTTCTACGCTTGGAATCGGAAGTATTGCCAATCATAGAAAGGGTGAATCGCTGGAGCGTGGATTGGACTCCTGGCCTTTTGCAACCCTTCAAACTTTCAAAAAATGTAGTCGGAAGAGGTGCATTACCTAACGTTGCGACCGACGTTCGCGTTCTCGAAACCAAGCAAGTTGCTGGCTATGATGTCGCGATTCTCAAGGCCGATGATGTCGATGCATTGCAGGTATGGCTCAAGGACAATGGATACTCCTTGCGTGATTCCATGAAGGAGTGGGTAAAGCCGTATATCGAAAAAGGGTGGGTGATCACCGCTTTCAAGTATTCCGAAGGATCGACGCGCGTGGATGTCGGTTCGGTACGTATCTCCTTCCGTACGGATCGACCCGTGTTTCCTTACCGCGTACCTAGCGACCAGCATGTCGATTGGAAAAATGGCAAGGGGAATACCTTGCGTGCGTTTATCATTGGACCGGGAAAGGCAGAGGGGATTCTCGGGGAAGGAGCTAATGCGGTTCCTTGGGCTGGCAAATCCGTACTGCGTTATTCGAAACCGTTAACTAAAAGCTTCAACCAAGACGGATTGCAAGGCGCACTTCCCATACGTGAATTCAAAGAGCCGATGTGGTTGACCGCAATCGACGACCACACATGGCCGTCGGGGAGTGAAGATCTTTGGTTCGACTTCGATTCCAAAGGGACCCAATATCAACAAGTCCAACGTGTGGATGTTCGCCGAGTCATTCCGATTCCCTTAGATCTCGTTGCGATCATCGGTATTTCGTTTCTTGCGATTCGTCGCCGACGCAAGTCGGTTTTACGTCGATCAGCGTCATGAAGGAGGTTTTTACGGAGTAAAAAAAGTACCCGTCGGGATCAATCGACGGGTACATGATCCGCAGTAAGGGCTGCGGTTCTAGGGAGTTTCAGTGTGTGTGGTTAGTTTGAGGCCCCCGGCGTTTTTGTGCCGCCGCCTGTCGCGGCTCCGTCACTTTGGCGTGGTCCGTTACCCGAAGGTCCTTGAGGTCGATTGGGTGGTGGAGGAGGCCCGTTCAGGTATCGATTTTGACCGGCCTCCTTCGGTGGTGGATTGCGCGGTGGGGCATTTCCCTGAAGTTCTTGTCGGTCCGATTGATAATCTTGTTGATCGGCTCGGAGTTTGGCTAAGTCCGCTTTGGCCTGCTCGAGATTTCCCGACTCCAGGCTTTGGGCTAACGCTTTCCGATCTTCCGCAATTGTCTTTCGGTCCGAGTGCAACTCTTGGCGAGCCTGGCCAACCTCTCGGCGATCATTTTGCAGCTGTTGTTTCAGGTTTCCGGGTGGGCCTTGTCTTTCCGACCCATTCTGGTTGATGAGTTTTTGACCGTTGTTACCGTTTGGACTTGAATTGGTACTGAATGGACCAGCCCCGGATGGATTAGAAGCAGTTGGATTGGGTGGGCCTTGATTGAATCCGAATTGGGACGCGCCTGCTGGTCTCGGGCCAAAACGATTTGAGTTGTTTGAGCGTTGATTGGAGTTTGCTTGTTGGTTATCCCGGACTGGAGGCCGGTCCGCGCCAGGACCGTTGCTTGTTCCGTTCTTTGGACCGCCGCCAGGACGCGAACCGTTCGCTTGCGAGGGTTTTGGCGGAGGCGGATTGCCACCCGATTTGCCTGCTTGTGGAGCGGGGCCTCCGGATACGTTGGATCCACCTTTACCGTTTGGCCCTCCCTTTCCGTTTGGACCTCCCTTGCCACCTGGCCCGCCACCGCCACCAGGTCCACCGTGAGTGCCGGCGGATTTGCCCGGGGGAGCATGCTGCTTTGATGCACTACCAATATTGCCTCCGCCGCTGCCTCCACCGCCGAGTCCGCCACCTGAACGCGGACCAAAGACGGAGCGTGAACCACTGCCACCACCCAAGCTACTGCTCGGTCCGCCGCCACTCAGTCCGCCGCCCGTTGGGCCTCCTCCTCGGTGGCCACCTGCCCCGCCAGGGCCTCCCCCTCCTGGACCTCCACCACCGCCCCCGGGTCCTTGAGCGAAGATACTAACAGGTAGGGCAGTAAGAACGGCAAAGGCGGCACATAGCAAACAGGATTTGACCTTCATGAATCGGAATCTCTCGTAGTGGGTTCACTGAATTTGTTGACAAATGGAACCCTAGCTCACGTTTCCGTCTGAGGTGAACAGAAGACTCTAGATGACTGCTTTTTCATTCGAACGCTTGGCGAACCCGCAGGCAGAGGGGGTAGGGCCGTCTCGAATGATGGGAACCTCGAACCACCTTAACGATTTTCTTTTCGCTCGAGAGTTACCGTCGTTGGGGGTGTTGATAAAACCATGATTTCAAGATGATCGTTATCGAGGAAATGGAACCGAAATCTCATCGACCCTTTCTCTGCGTTCGTGTTGGTCAGGGAGAGACTCAAGATTGCGTCCCCCGATGCTTCCATGACCCAATCACCAGCGACGCTGGTTCCGTTACGATCGCTGCCTACATGAGTCACCTCGTCGGTGCCTGTGTCAAGGTAAATTAGAGCCACGGATTCGTTATCGGGTTGGGTGCTCGTCGCTTCGATCACGCGCTCGGCGATTCTCCAGGTGTACTTTAGTTTTAGTTCTTCTCCCCGGGTCGCTACATCGATCCATTCTCCGACAAGTCGATCCATACGAGTTGAACGAACGATATCCCCGAAAACCCTTGAATCAAACTTTACAATCGACTTTCCCGGATCGGCAACGTGGAAGATGAAATCGTTGCTTACCAAACCTCCTCGGTTTTGAAGTTGTAAGAAATGCATTCCAGACGTGGGTAGCTTGTCAAATTCGACTTCCAACGTTGGGCCATCCACTCTTGCAGTACCCGGTATTCGGTGTCCATCTACCAAGAGGATCGGGGCGTTGTGGATGTGACGAGCACTCAACTTGAGGGTTGGGGCTTCCTCCGAAATGGTAGGAAAGATTTGGTGCCCGCGTTGCTTTTCAATGGGGCCTAGAGTCCAAAGCGCTGGTTGAGGATGTTCGGCGTCAACCAAGTGGCCTAGGTTGCCGGTAAAAGTGCCAACGAATTTCTTCTCGATCGCTAGTTTCCGTATATCCGAACTTGAGTATCGACGCGATGTCAGTTCGCCTTGCTGCGCGGTACCATGGTTCCACCGAACTTCGGAATAGTGAGGAACGTGATGATCGTCGCCCGACTTGGGTTGGTTAAATGGCTCGTGCTCTAATCTCAGCGTAGCTCTAGTGGGGACTGATCCATCCAGAAAAACGCCATGGACGATGAGATCGATCGATTCATCGATGGCGCTTGATTCAAGGCAGTCGAGCAGATCTAAGCTCAAGCTATCGGATGCCGTATCGCTGTTAAGAGTAATCTGGCGAGCGAAAGCGCCCGGAAATCCAGTACTTCCTTCGAGAACCATATCCCATACAGGATCGAAGCGTGGTCTTCCTGCCCATGAGAACTGCCAAACATTCTTTTCCGGGGTGCCTTGTTCGGCAACCTCACGATAAAAGTCGAAATCGATGATGTTCAATCGGCCTTGCGGCAAAATCAGCCAACGGTCGTAGGCACCTCGCCACGTAGGGGTGTCCATGCCGGTTCCGGGCGTGTTGGTGCTCACTAAAAATGGCATGCGATGGCAATCTCCACAGACATTGGGAGCTGGTTTACTAGGATCGAGATCACCATCGATGTGGAAGAGCCGGAAGCCTTCCACGGCTTTGCTCGAAAGTTCGTTCGAATAGGCGCGTCGCTGTGCGGGGGGATACGGAATGTTCAACAGGAATACCGCCATGTCATCCCGTTCCGATGCGGAGAGTCGGCCCGCTTTTCCTTCGTCGTTAATGGAAGTGTCCCCTGGCATTGCCATGGTCGAGGCGAGGCCTCCATCGACCAAGTGCCTGGCGCTGCTTTCGGGACGATCGAGGTCGCTATTAGGAGCAACACTCTTGTGAACGCTGGCGCTGTTGATGCCACCATAGGGATCCCCCGGTACTCCATCCCAATGGAATGGGGCGGTGTCTCTCAGTCCTCGCACCGGCATCGTCGATCGGGGCATGATTTGGTCTCCGCCAGTGACAATAGGTGTGTTGAGCACCCAAAGAAGCTGATCGGTATGCCCATCCGGATGGCAGCTTGCGCATGAAAAGGTACCGGTTGTCGAAGCTGACGCGGTACTGAAGGCGATTCGCCCTCGTTTGACGGTCGGGTGGGTAGGGTCATCGAGAGGTATATTGGTTTCGGTGACGATTTTCGTAGGGTCGGAAACATCGACAACGGATACCGTGTTGGAGGCTGCATTCAGAACCCAAGCGGTGCGGGCTCGCCCATCCTTGGAATCGATAGCAACTCCTTCAGGTACTGCTCCAACCTGAGCTTGACTAAGAATTTGACCTGACTTTGAATCGACCGTAAAAAGCTTGTCAGATCCCGAAGCGGTCACGATGAGCGTTGAGTCGTCATCGGTGACTTGAATGGCAAACGGCGTGGCGAAAGCGTTGCCGGGGGCTGGTTGTGAGGGAGGCAGAGGTTCCAGATCGATCAAGCTGGTACTAGGTTCCGCGTTCTCACGGAATTCGATGCGACTGATCCGATTGAGGAATGGGCGATTCTGAAGTTCGGCAAGGCCATGTTTCTTGGTGCCTGCTTTTCCATTGATATCGTTCCTGGCATCGGTTTGCGCGATGAACACAGTACCTTTAGAA
>VGZN01000224.1 GCA_016872635.1 Planctomycetota bacterium
AAGGAATTGGGCGGATGGTTCGCTGTTTAAACTTTGCAAGAGTACCGGTAATTGCATTTCCCGACATTGCATCCATCTGAACTGTCGACAACGAAGCCATGGTGTCCCGGCGAGCAATCGACCATTGATTCGCGTTGACGGTGGCGGATGTGAACTGAACAGATTCCGCATCGGAGTAGAGAGAGCAACGGAAGTTTTCATACAGCGTGGGCCTAGCCTCGTACCGGGCAGTTAACCGTTGGACCGCATTGCCAAACCTCCCCACGGAGGTGACTTGTGCAGCCCCGTTGGGGGCGGCACCTGCTGATGAGTAGGTGGCCGCAACCGAGAATCCCGATCGGCTGGTTATAGTCTGTTGCAAGTTTGCGGTGGGGTCGGCAATTGCACCGGCGTTATACTGCCGTTGCCAGTACTCGAGCCCCGCTTGCGCCATTCGGCGCGCTTCGAGTTGTTCGCGAAGCTCCTGGTTCGCTTTTCCCGCCACTCGGGACATTTCAAGTCCTGAGACGGCGAGGCATGCGATGATCGCACTCATTCCCAATACCATGGGATAGAGACTTCCAGCGCGCCGTTTGGCGAATACTCGAGCTCGGTAGTGTTTGATTCTGATCATGAAACGTTGAAGTAGGGTCAAGCGGTATCAGGGGCCTTGAAGCGGTCCGACGGTTCGAGTGTCGCCGTTTTTAAAGGCGGTCACGGTAGTGATCGTTTGGTTGTTGCGGGAGAGTGAAACGGTGATTCGGTAAACAGAAGCGTAGCTTGCGTTGGTCTGGGTCCAGTCCGCGCTTCTTAGACGCTCGATGACTGTAGATCGAGTCCAACCGGGGAAGCCTGGAATATCGGTGCCGGATCGGCTTTTGGGGGGCGATTCGGTGACGTTATGGTAGTCATCGACGTCATCCCAATTGGTTCGGATGCTTCCGTTGGTTTCACCTGACTCGCGTCCGAGAGTTGCGGGGGGGCCGGATTGCGGATCGCAGGCAGGCAACGACATGATTTCGGTGAGAAGTTCGGTTGCCAGCAATTGACCTTGCAAACGATTCATTTCGGCGGTTGCGCGCCGGCGCGACGCTGCGATTGAGGCCATGGTTGCAATCATGAGAACACTCATCAGTGCGGTCGATGCAGCAACCTCAATCTGTGAAAAGCCTCGCGTATGACGAAAATACGACCGATATTCCCGATATTTCCCAGAAGGCTTGAATAGCATCTACGGTACCTCTGGCTGGCCTAGCAATCTGGCGCTCGACATCATCGTCGGATCGATACCAGGAAGGTTGGAGATCAGGATGTCGACAGATGCGAGGTTCCTTCGATTCGAAACGGAATCGCTGGTGCCGTATAGATACCCCATCGCTAAAAAACGAGGTGAGGCATTCGGCGGCGACAGCCAACTGCTCCCCCCGTTGGAACTGGTGTGCATTCTCACGTTGGAGGGGAAATTGGATAGAGCCGATATGCCCTGCACTCGAACAGGGGGATTCTCATCGGTGGTCGAGAGGACGACAGCGATCCACGGATTGGTTGTCAATCGATCAACGGGGGCAAGAGGAAATTCAAAATACCGATATTTCGAACTCAGGTCCTGATTGCTGATTTGGATGTCTGCGTAGACTGTCGCGAGGATGGGTCGTTGGCCTACATCGACGTCGGTCACTCGGAGACGCAATGAGCCTGCCGATGATGGATCCACGCTACGGAGCATGATCTCGAGGGATCCCAAATCCCAGACTCGAAGGGTATCAGGTCGGAAAACAACTGCGATGTGCTGAGTTGAGCTGATGCTGTACTCTTGATAAGTGACTGAGGGTACTGAGTCTACTTTTTTGATCAATACGCTTTCCGAACGGAAACGATTCGGGATTGAAGGGACGCCAGCATAACCATACTGCAGCTGAAAGTCGGTAATATCTCGTAGAACGGCCACATCGGTTCCACTGTTCATGCGTCGGTACAGATGCTTAGGGGAGGTGATTCCATCGGTTTTCCATTCGTATCGAATTTGCTCGGGTAAAAAATCTCCATCTCGATCCGGAACGCAAAACTCGATAGCCGTCGATGTCGATTCGGCGATTGCATTCGCCATTTCAATCTCCATCGCCATTTGGATGGAGGCATCTGCGACCTGCTGGACGTTGCGATAGAACCGTTCGTCCATGGACTTGGACTTGAGCATTAACATCATGCAGGATGCGAGCCCGGCGAAGATCAACGCAGCGCTTGGGATGGAAACGAGCAGATCGAGGGAAGCGATCGCGCGGCGTCTCCTTGAATATTCAGTCGGTTTCGACACGGGGCTCATTGCCTGGATACCTCCCCTTCTCGGGAAAGTTGAACGATACCGGACGCGTCCGCGCAACAAATCCCAATCGACGCCGCTGCGTCGGGGATACCATATCGATTGAAAGTGATCGTGAGGTCGGGCTGGGTGCTTCTGGATATCGGACTGAGCACCCCACGTATGACCGGGCAGAGTAAAGCCTCGTTTAACGCCACTTGATAGGTGCTCGAAGGACGCAGTGGGGAATCGAGGGGATCGATCCTGTAGAGGTTCTGATTGAACGAAACCAAAAGCGTTACGTTTTGGGATGTGTATCTCGCATGCCTACGAGCGAGTTCGATATCTTGAGCCAATCGCTGGCAGGCGATTTGGGCGCGATACCGATTGAGGCTGGCGGTATATTTGGGAATCGCAATTGCAGCTACGATGCCGAGCACGAATAACGAGACCACTACCTCTTGCAGGAAGTAGCCTGACCGAGTCGGGCTGCGATGCATTTTCCAAATGGCGAATCCGTGCATGATCAAATGCTACTTCCCAAGCAATTGGACACATCGATTGGGAAACGGAGTGGAGGTGTTCCAAGTGCGGGAGTTTTGAGGGGGCAAGAGATCAAATCAGGAATATCGTTCGGATCGGAAATCGGTTCGCGATCGAGCATATTGGCCCAAGCGACCTTGCCCGGGGTGATGAGGCCATTTCGAATGCATTCGAAAAGTACCTCGACGATGTCGCCATCCCAGGTTTTGTAGGAATCGGTCCGCAGGATGAAGGCCGCTTTTTCAAGTGGCAGTGCTTTACGGTAGGGACGCGTACTGGTCATCGCATCGAAAGCGTCGCAGACCGCGAGAATTCTCGCCATCAACGGAATGTCATGCCCTTGGAGGCCTTGAGGATACCCAGATCCATCGAACGCCTCGTGATGCAATAAAACGCCTGGCAAGACGTAGTCGATGCTGCTCAAGTGCCTGAGGATCGAGTAGCCAATGAACGGGTGTAATTTGATGATTTCGAACTCTTCATCGGTGAGTTTGTCCGGTTTTTTCAGGACCGAGTCAGGAATCCCGATCTTGCCGACGTCATGGAGAAGTCCGGCCATGTGGATTCGATCGCATTCTTTGGCGGATAATCCCATCCGTTTGGCGATGCATTGAGCGAAGGATGCGACCCGCTCACTGTGCCCTGCGGTGTAACAGTCTTTCGCGTCAATCGCATTGATGACGGCCAGCACCAGCCCTTTCGTGAGGGCTTCTTGAGCGGAGAAAAGTTCGCAGTTGCTGGCTTGAGATGCCAACATGTTCGCTGCGGTGGTCAGCAATCCTGCTTCGAAGGTTCCGAATCGCAGGCGATTCCAGTCTTCGAGAGAGGGCTTCGGTTGGCTTGGTTTATCAGATTGCGAGTATTTATTGATCGCTATCAACCATCCAAAAACGCGTTCCCCCTTGGCCACTACGGTCAGCATGCAGTTCTCGATGAACTGGAAGCGATCGAGGAGTAGTTTATCTCGCGAGCGATCGAGCAAGACCGGACTTGTTCGGCCTTGGGCGACCAAATTCTGAGTCAATTGATGCAGTTGCCACGCCGAGAAATCGACTTCGGGTCCTGCGAGTAGATGCAGTCGGGATGGCTCGAGAGTATTCTGCGAGTTGATCCCGAGAACTTCTAGAAATAGGAGGCTCTCCGCCTGGATGACTTTTGCCATCGGTGCGACGCACGTGTGGGCAACTTCGACGGAGGATGCATTGACCGTGTAGAGGTCTGCAAATTGGTGCGACTGCCGAAACCAGGTCAGTTCCTCGAAATCTTGGGTGACTTGTTCGATAAACGATTCCGCGTACTCCTCCTGCGGTGGAGCGGCCGGCGAAGCCACGTCGCGACTTACTTTCTGCTCTGCTGCTAATTGGCTATGCACCGAGGTAATCAAGGTTCGAAGCAGACCGCTCGGTAAGTTCGGCTTAATAGCGAACAGTGCCAGTGAGGCGTCTTGGCGTTCGGATGCATCGATTACAAGGACTGTTGGGTTGGGCTCGATAGTAATCTCCGCTATTCCGTCGATGAGCTGATCTGAGCTAAATTCCGTTTTTGCGAGTTCCGCCTGTAGCGATTGCGCTTGGGATTCCTCCGAACTCACGATGCTGACGATGTCGAGACCTGGCCGTCTTAACACGACAGGAAACGAGCCAATGGCGATCGCCGACTCAAGGGCCAGAGCGAGCTTGGATGCAAATTTCTCTGCGAAACTAAGAGATTCGCTGCTTGTGGACAACATTGATCGGTCCCATGGAGCGTGATGCGCAATTGGTTAGTGAGGCCAGAAGGCCACCCTTATGTAGCACAAGAAAAGTCTTCAGGAGCGGAATTTTTTCCCCAAACTGATTTGCTTAGCCACTTTTTGAGTTCTACGTTTTTTTGAGGTCTACGTTTTCACGCCGCGAAAGGTAACTCTGGACCGAGTGTTGTGTCTGGGACGAGCGGCAAAGAGTCTTGGTGTATGAATGGGAGACATGCGAATGTCCGAGATGAAATTGAATGCTTCGAAGATGCGTCGCGCGTTTAGCTTGGTCGAGTTGGTCGTTGTTGTATTGATCGTAGGAATTTTGGCAGCAGTCGCCGCTCCGAAGATGTTCGATACCAGCACGAAGGCACGTGAGTCGGCCACGAAGGCATCGCTCGGTGTTGTACGCAATGCGATTGAGCTCTATTACTCGGAGAATGGGACTTACCCAGAGAGCGCAGATACGTTGTCGACCGACCTTCAAAAGTACATCAAGGGGCCTTTCCCTGCGAGCGCATGCGGCACTAAGCAAGCAACTGTTCGTGACGGTGACGCAGCAGATGATACCACAGGTTGGGTCTACGATAGCACGACTGGTAATTTCTGGGTGAATGACAAAACAAATTTTAGCAAGTGGTAGTCGTCGATCGGCTGTCTGTATTGAGCCCTTCTCATCCTAATTCGTTGACTAATCATTATGCCTACACGTGTGAATGGAAGAATCCTTGTCGCTGAAGACAATAAAGTGCTCGGCGACGTCCTCCGGTTCAACTTGGAGCGGAGTGGTTTTCAAGTGACGTTGGCTCGGAGCGGCGATGCCGCTGCGAAGCTGCTTGCGGATGAGACGTATGATCTCTTGATCACGGATGTCGAGATGCCTGGAATGAGTGGCGTGGATTTGTGTAGGTTCGTCCGAGATGAACTCGGCAACTCGGAATTGCCTATCGCCATCTGCTCTGCGCGGGGACTCGAGCTGGACGATCAAACTTTAAAAACGAAGTACTCTGTGGCTGAAATCATTTTCAAGCCCTTCAGCGTACGTGATTTGGTTGCCTTGGCGAGCCGTTTGTTGTCTCCCGCAAACGCTCCCAAGACGCAACCCTTCCCTTTTCCTATTGCAAAGTAAAAGCTAGGCGATGTCCAAAGTAACCACGGCCAACCCTTTGGCACGCCGACTGTGCAATCAGTACCTCCTCTTTTCCATGGTGGGACTGCTGACGTTCTTTGCAATCGTCGTCTACATCTGCGTTCAGTTGCCACGCATGGATTTGGTCGCAGCCTCGATGATGATACCTTGCTTGGTGTTTTTCGTCGGGTCGATTGTTTTCAAGCGTTCGGTTTACTGGCTGAGCGAATTGGAAGGCCAGTTGACGCACTTCGCGGATCCGTCGGTTGGTGTTGAGGAATTAAAGCCAATTCCATCGACCTCGAATTTGGCCAACGGTTGGAACCAGTTGCTGGCCAAGGTTCAGCAAAAGGAAGTCTGGAACGGGGTTGAACGGCGTTTGTCGGAGTCGTTCAACGCGCAGCAAGTAAAACGTTGGGAAGCGATTTTCCAGCAGTTGTCCGATGGAGTCGTTTTGTGCGACGAGTCGGGAATGATTGTTGAGAGCAATCGAGCCTTTTCCAACTTTGTCGGTGCGCAGGACCCCGCCCGATTGGTAGGGCAATCCTTGGTGGACTCGATCAAACCGATGATTCACGATCCTGAATCGATCGATTGCGTCGAACAAATGGTCGGTGGCCCTGCAACTCAGGTCGGCGAGGTTCGACTGAGCGATCGCATCGAGGATGGCGTATGGCGAGTGAGCATGCGGCGGTCCAATCAGGAATCGTTAGGCAACGGGGCCATGGTATGGACCGTTCGAGATATCACCCAGCCGCGTCTCGCCGAACGTGCGAGGGAGCAGTTTGTCGTGACGGCTACCCATGAGCTGAGGACGCCCCTTGCGAATATACGCGCTTACGCTGAAACGCTGAGCACAGCAAAGGACATCGATGTCGAGCAGCAGCAAGACTTTTTCAATGTGATCAATAGCGAAGCGACACGATTGGCCCGCTTTGTGGACGAATTGTTGAACGTAAGCCAAATGGAAGCTGGCGCGATCACTGTTCAAAAGCATGAGATCTATTTGGATCGCCTGATGTCGGAATTGATCGAACAGCAAAGGCCATTGAGCGTTGAAAAATCGCAACGGCTCGACTACCTTGCCCCACCGAAGATGCCTCGCATTCGTGGGGATAAAGACAAATTAGCTGGAGCCATTAGCAACTTGGTCGGAAACGCGATTAAGTACACACCCAATGGTGGCGCGATCAAGATCCGAGTCGAAACCGCCCCCCATCTTGTCTACATCCATGTGGAAGACACGGGGTACGGTATTTCGAAGGAAGACATTGCGAAGCTCGGTAGCAAGTTCTACCGAAGCAGCGATGAACGTGTGCAGAATTTGTCAGGGAACGGGCTTGGACTGGCGTTTGCACAGGAAGTCGCGAGGCTACATGGTGGCCGATTGATCATCCGCTCGGAAATCAACGTCGGTTCTTGTTTCACACTCGAAATCCCAATTGAATAGCGGGCAGGGAGTGAAATCATGATTGATTCAAAGCGGACTGGCGCGGTCGATATTCTGGAGTGTTGTGTCCCACTCATTCGAGAAAACACTTCTGTTTTTCGCGCATGTTGGGAGCGACTCTTTGCGTCCGGCCAACCGAAAATCGTGGTTGACATGAGGGGGATACCTCTTATCGACAGCGCTGGGTTAGAGTCGTTGCTGGATCTCAAGGATCGTTGCGAAGAGGTAGGTGGTTCGGCGGTGCTCGCGCGACCCACCCCCCTTTGCCATGATATCTTGCGAGTTACCGGATTGAATCGGGAGTTTCAGATTTACAGTGATTACGTGCAAGCACTGGGGAGCTTCTCGAAATGACCAACGACGCCTCGCATACCGCGGTCTCGATGGTGGAGACATCCTTGGGTAGAACGAATGCTCGCCACACGCTGAGTCCGATCCGAAGCACTCGAAATATGGTGCGAAAACCGGCCAAACTCGGGGAGTCCTTGGTCGGTGCCGGCATTATCAGTAACGAAGATCTCGAGACCGCGTTGCGTACCCATGCGCAGAACAGGAGCCAACTCGGCGAGACATTGCTCGAGATGGGCATCGTAGACGAAGATTCTCTGTTGCTGTTCCTGGGACAGCAAGTCGGTATCCCTGCGATTCGGCTGCGAAGCGGATTGGTGGATCCGATAGCGGTCAAGCTGATTCCGAGGTCAAAAGCAGAGAGTCTGTGCGCGCTGGGGATGTTCCAAGTGCGCGATACGCTTACGGTCGCGATGGCGGAACCAAGCAATCTGCGGCATATCGACGAGTTAAGTCGCATCACAGGATTGACTATTAAACCGGTCTTGTCGATGCGTGGCTCGATCGAACGGATGTTGAAGAACTGCTACGAAAACAATTTCTCCGTCGATGAAGTAACCGCAGACTTGGACGAAGATGCGGTGTCGATCGAGAGCGATGCGATCGATGTATCCCTTTCGGATATGGAGTCGTTGACGGAAGGAAGTCCCGTCATCAACTTGGTAAATTACATCATCGTTCAAGCGATCCGTCAAAAAGCGAGCGATATTCACTTTGAACCATCGCAATCGTCGTCGATCGTCCGGTATCGGGTCGACGGTTACCTGCGTGAAATCCTTCGTCCAC
>VGZN01000225.1 GCA_016872635.1 Planctomycetota bacterium
GGTACGAGGTCGTACAGGTCGGAGCACGCTCGAACAATTGCAAGACGATTGGCCGGAACCGATCATGGCGAGCCTCGGGCGGGAGTTGCAACCGGGATCGATGTCGACGTTGCTGCATTGGCTATCGGAAAATCGCCAGCTCAATGACGGCGTGATGCCACTTTCGATTTCAGATTTTGTGATTGCGAGTATCGCGAGACAACCGGGACGAATGCACGGAACTCATGCCATTGGTTTGTTGGATCTTGGGAAAAACGATTGGCACTACGAAGCGTTTGAGCGGATCGGTCTGGGGGATTTGTGGTGGCCGGAACTGATCCACGACACCTCGGAGATCGCCACCTGGAAACGAGGGCATCGAACGATCATGATCCACGGTTCGTATGGTGATCAGCAGAGTGCGTTACTCGGTGCTCGCTTAACTCACGAGGAATTGTCGATCAATATTTCGACAGGTTCGCAAGTCAGTATGCTGACCGATACGTTTTGCAGTGGGCCGTATCAAACCCGAAAGTATTTCGGGAATCAGTGGCTGAATACAGTGACACATCTTCCCGCTGGACGGTCGCTCAATGCATTGATGCACTTGCTGACGGAGTTGTCGGAGGCTGAATCCGTAAGATTAGAGCGGCCGTGGAAGACGGTTCAGGAAAAAATGGATTCTATCTCTGAAACCGATTTAAAAGCCAACCTAGCGTTCTTTGCTAGTCCGGTTGGCAAGTCGGGGACGCTAGAGAACATGACCACCGAAAATCTGTCGGTAGGTCATTTATTCCTCGCGGCGTGCGTTTCGATGGCCAACAATTATGAGGTGGCAGCCAAACGACTCAGCTCACGTCAGGATTGGAGTTCCGTCGCGTTGTCTGGTGGATTGGCCCAATCGTTACCTCGCTTAGTCTCGTTGATTCAATCTCGTTTAAAAAAGCCGATCCGGGAGTCGATCGGCGAAGAAACATTGCTGGGGATGCTGCAGCTCGCGCAGCAGCATTCGATCCAATCCTCTCCGCTTTAGGGCGTGGTTACAAATTCATGCATGAGCCCCCTGCCATTCCTCTTCACCATTGACTAAGGAATCATCCGATGAATGTGAATGCATCGCACAAGTTTTGTCTTGCCGCTGGACTATTATCAGGGTTCTGCTGGTTCAGCATGAACTATCTAGTTGAGTGCCATGCGGAAGAGACATTGAGAAGACCTGAGTCTGCGAAAGCAGCGGAGGCATCACGGTTCATCGATCACTCGCTCCTGATTTCCAGCGAATACCCGTGCAACTGGCCGACCCATCCGTTCCCAAAATTTCAGATTGTTCATCAGAACGGAATTGGAGCTGTTAGCCCGTACCATGTCGATTCACTTTATGTCGATGGTAACACCGGTACACAGCTTGATACTCCGCCACACAGTGTTGCTAGGCCAGAGCTCAAACGGGAAAAGTCGGGGCCATTGGGTCTGGTGTATACCGATAAGATTGAACCGTGGCAGTTTGGTGGAGAAGCATGTGTTGTGGATGTTCGCGATTTGCTCGACCAAGCGCCCAAGGGGGTAAGTCCTTTAGTGACCCCGGCCTACTTGGAAAAGTTCGAGTCGGCCCATCGCAGGTTGAAATTTGGGGATGTCGTGTTGTTCCGAAGCGACTATTCCGATCGGTATTACCGACCGTTGCCAGAAGGAAACCGATTCATTAATGATGTTGTGGACAAGAAAGCGCCTGGGTACCCGGATCCCAATCCAGACACGATGGAGTGGTTGGGGAAACGCGGTGTGCTGGCGCTGGGAACTGATAGCGCCAGTATGGGTCCGATGCCGGACCTTGCCGAGCCAACCCACTTTGCGGGTCTCAAGTATGGAATGATCTGGACCGAAGGAGCCACAGGTTTAGGGGCATTGCCCGCCACCGGAGCTTTTTATTGCTTTTTGGGGCCCAAGCACGAAGGTGGTCCTTATGGCGAAGGCCGAGCTTTTTCGATCGTTGGTGGTTCGCTTCCAAAACGACTGATCGATGCTTGCACCAACAAGCGAGCCATCGATGTATCACCGACCCTAACGCCGCGCTTTCCTATGACGAACCCCGGACATAATACCGGTGAGCATCGACAGGTCTACTTGAAGATCGATTTTCTCTATAGCGATTATCTCGATATGTGGCATCATGGCCACATGATGGACTCGATGGCAGGTACCCATTTGGTGCCCCCAGCTTATGCATTACCCCCCGAAGGCGTGACGCCTAAATACTCCCCAGAAGTTCGAGTATGGTTGGACGAATACGAGAAGAAGTATGGCAAGCGAGGGACAAGCAGTCGCACGACAGAGAGCGTTCTGATCGAGTGGACATGCGGTGATGCACGCGTGATCGATGTGCGACCGTTGATAGGGTCGACCGATCGCGGGTCATGGCCTGCGTCGCCTGAAATCACCGTCGAGTGGATCAAAAAGTATGAAAAGAATTCGGGCGAATTGAATGCCGGAGAAGTGGTTTTGTTTCAATCAGGATACATCGACCGCTATCTGAAGATGCCTCCGGATGCCCAAGGGAACTTTGGGGCGGGGTTGTGGAGCGATGCGTATACTCGCAAAGGTGAGGGGTGGCCTGCGCTGGGTCCTGACGCCGTGAAGTATCTCAGCCAAAAAGGAATCCGATGCGTTGCAACCGATGCCCCCGATTTGGGCGGGGTTGATCCCAAGAGAGCATTGATGACGTATTGGGCGCTGGGAAGCCACGATATGGTCGGTGTCGAATACTTGAGCAACTTGGATCAAGTCCCTCAGAATGGTGGCTTCTTTTTGTTTGCAGCGTTGAAGATCCAGGACTGCCACGGAGGCCCGGGCCGAGCGATCGTCCTGTACTGATCCGTCGTGGTGTTGATCAAGGAGTAAGAGCTTGAGAGCAATGAACTATTTTGCAAGCAAGTTAATCGAGAAATTGGAGGATCGCTGATCGTGATCCGAAAGGCAAACATGATCGAGGCACCGAAGGAGCAGCGATTACGATTACCGTCCGCGAGGCGGACTGAGTGCGAAGGTCGAGTCTCTACGAGAGGAATGAAGCGGCGATGAATCATCATCCTCAGGTCGAATCGTCGTTGAATCCCGAGTCGGTAGGGAATTCGATTCCCCCGTGGACTGCAGGGGAATTGCCGGAGCCGAAACCACTTCGTTGGCGAAACTGGGCCAGTTTCATCGGTCCCGGGATCGTGATGATGGGGATTCAGATCGGAGGAGGTGAATGGTTATTGGGGCCCGCGGTAACCGCCAAGTACGGGGGTGGGCTGATGTGGGTTGCGACAGTCGCGATCATTTTGCAAGTCTTCTACAACATGGAGTGTGGAAGGTATGCACTTTATTGTGGCGAGCCGGTCTTCACCGGATTTATGCGTTGCAAGCCGGGACCTGGTTTTTGGGTTTCGGTGATGATGTTATTGAATATTTCGGCACTGGTTCCTGGGTTATCGACTCATGGCGCAGCAATGATTGCGTCTCTTTATCTGGATCGCCCCCCAACGCCGGATGACAAGTGGTTGGTGGTTCCTCTGGCATATGCATGCTTGTTTGGTGTCGCCTTTCCTGTGATTGCTGGGGGCAAGGTATACAACGTTCTTCAATTCGTGATGACCGCCAAGATCATCCTGGTGCTCGGTTTCTGCTTGGGGTTGGGAGTAACGTGTGTGAGCGCTTCGAATTGGTGGAGCGTCGGAAGTGGCTTTTTGCAATTCGGGAATGTCCCTGTTGCCGACGGCAAAGGTGGCGAGGTGTTGCAAAATGTTTTTACCCATCGATGGCAAACGGGTGAATGGCCTGTGATTTCGACTGCAAGTTTGATTGTGATCGGTGCATTTGCAGGGTATGCAGGTGGTGGTGGATTGGCCAATTCGACTTATTCGAATTTCGTGCGCGATAAAGGTTGGGGGATGGGGTCACAGGTTGGCGCGATTCCTAGCGCAGTCGGGGGTCGAAGCGTAACCCTGAGTCACGTTGGAAAGGTCTTCTCGATCAACGAGGTGAACCTCGCGCGATGGCGTGGGTGGTGGCGTTACATTACGACTGATCAAGTCCTCGTTTGGGCGCCCGGATGTTTTGTGGGGATGGCGCTCCCAGCGTTGTTATCGATGCAATTCGCGGGTTCCACAACGGTTACAAGCGAGCAGATGAGTGTTGCTCAATCGTTGGTGACCGCGGACGGAATTCGACACTACGGTTTTGGACCAACGATATCGAAGCTGTTGTGGATTATCGCAGTTTTGACTGGATTGATGGTGATGCTTCCAAGCCAAATGTCGATCCTCGACGATTTTGCGAGGCGCTGGACCGATGCGATTTGGAGCGCTAACAGACGGGTTCGCGAGGGGATGAAATCGGATCAAGTTAAAGTGATTTACTATGCGATCTTAGCAACCTATTTGCTGTGGTCCTTCCTTTGCACATTTTTGTTCAGCAATGCTCCCAAATTGATGACGGACTTCATCGCGAACTTTAACAATCTCGCGATCGGCGTGACGGCTTTTCAAATACTCTGGATCAATACTCGTTTGTTACCTAGGGAGATTCAGCCTCGATGGTATCAACGGCTTGGCTTGGCCTGCTGTGGGCTGTTTTACATCGGGCTCGCAGCCTTGGTATTTCAATTTAAGATTGTTCCGTATTTTTGGGGTAGTTGAAATTGCGCGTGGAATCAAGCGTTGTCAAAGAGCAGGCGAGTATGACAGTTTTTCCAAGCATCAATGCGGTGTCGAAGGAGCAGCGAGTACGAGTACGATTACGAGTACCGTCCGCGGGGCGGACTGAGTACGAGGAAGAGCGGGGCTTCGCAGCTGTTATTTTTTTATCGTACTCGTACTCGTACTCAGCGCAGCGGTACTCGTACTCGACGGCTGTTCTCAGCTGTTCCCGTTTTTGTTTCCAATAGTCCACCTTATTGTTATTGTTCTCAAGAATATCGATAACCTAATGATTTCTGATTTGTTTCAATTGAAAGATCGTGTTGCTGTTGTCTCTGGGGCAGCCCAAGGGATGGGGCAAGCTTCTGCGTTGGCGTTGGCTAATGCCGGGGCCTCGTTAGTCTTAGTCGATCGCAATTTAGAAGGGGCGGAAGCGACCGCGGAGCAGGCTCGCGCGTTTGGCGTTCGAGCGATTTGCTCCCGTACAGATGTTTCTTGCCCAGACGCGATTCGTTCTCTTTTTGAGTTGGTCGATCGGGAGTTTGGTCGGGTTGATTTCCTCGGGAACATCGCAGGGGATGGAGTTCTCTCTTCTCCGGAGAAACTTGCGATCGAGGATCTACAGCGGGTACTCCAGAATTTGGTCATTGGGCGCTTTTGCATGTGCCAGGAGGCGGGGCGACGGATGATTGCTCAAGGCCGTGGATCGATCATGAACATTGGATCGCTAGCCAGTACGACTGCATTAGGTCGCGGCCACATTGCCTACAGCATGGCGATGGGTGCGGTCGTGCAGATGACACGCGAACTGAGTACCGAGTGGGCTTGTCACGGCGTCCGCGTCAACGCGGTTCTACCAGCCCAAGTCCTCAACCCGAGCCTTGAGGCTCGCATCGCTGCGGATCCGACCTTGGAGTCCCGTTTCCTCAAAGGGATTCCCGCTGGGAGATTGGGGCAACCGAAAGACATCATGGGGCTAGCGGTACTCTTAGCCAGCGATGCATCGGAGTGGATCACCGGAGCGCTTATTCCGATGGATGGAGGGAATCTGGCAATGAATGCCGGAGGTACCCCAGGTCACGAGTCCCATCTTGTTCAACCGTTCCGCGCTGAAACGGGAAAGAAGTAACCAAAGAATGACTGCTCAAAAAGAGATCATCGCTCCCAAAAGCGCCTTGTCCGCCGACCAAGTATTACGCCTGTATCGCACCATGCAAATCATCCGGCAAACGGAGGAAGAGCTCGCGCGTTGCCATCAAAAAGGGTTAATTCACGGAGCGTGCCATACGTACGTTGGCCAAGAGGCGATCGCGACTGCGGTTTGCGCTCAGTTGACCGATCGCGACGCAGTCTTTAGCACCCATCGAGGGCATGGTCATGCCCTGGCGAAAGGACTACCGCCGCTCCAGCTTATTGCAGAGCTTTTCGGCCGCGAGGCTGGCTGCTCGCGAGGTCGTGGAGGGAGCATGCATTTGTTCTCGCCGGAGATCGGGTTGATGGGGACCAGCGGCATAGTGGCTCCTTGTATTCTTCAAGCGTGCGGCGGGGGGTACAGCTCAAAGATTCTCAAGAACCAAACCGTGGCTGTTGCATTCTTTGGCGACGGTGCGGTGAACAACGGGGCGTTTCACGAAGGGCTCAATATGGCGAGCATCTGGAAACTCCCGGTCCTTTTCGTATGCGAGAACAACCAATACGCTACCGAGGTCCCGTTTGCGTATGCGAGTGGTAACCCCAGTGTTGGATCGCGAGGTGCGGCGTACGGGATCCCTGGATACGAACTTGATGGGAACGATGTGGTGGGGATTTACGAGGTTGCTCAACTGGCGGTGGAGCGAGCACGCCGCGGCGAAGGCCCGACGTTGATGGAGTGCAAAACTTATCGCACGCGGGCTCATGCGGAAGGGATGGGGGATTTCACGTACCGTACCCGCGAAGAGGTCGAGGCGTGGAAGCAGCGTTGTCCGATCACAAGGTTGCGAACGCGCTATTCTACGATCGAAGCGGAGCGATTCGATGCCATCGATCAGGAAGTGAAAGAATTAGTTCGCCAAGCCCGGAGCGATGCGGAATCAAGCCCAGAGCCAAAGAGCGAAACAGCAACGACACATATCTACTCTGTCCCAAGAATAGTTCCCGAGGATCGCAAGCCTCGGCTTAGTTCTAGCCGAGTGATCACCTACGCCCAAGCTACCTTAGAAGCGCTCACGGAAGAGATGGCTACCAATCCCAATATTTTTGTCATGGGGGAAGGGATCGGGGTGCGGGGTGGCAATTTCGTCACGACCAAGGGACTCTATGCTATCCACGGTCCCGAGCGATTGTGCGATACACCGATCTGCGAGCGGGGCTTTGTAGGCTTGTCCTGCGGGGCAGCGATGACCGGGACCCGGCCGGTCATCGACTTCATGTTTGCTGATTTCGTGCTGGATGGACTCGGGGAAATCATCAATCAAATCGCCAAAATGCAGTACATGTCGAGCGGTCGACTAAAGATGCCGGTCTTGTTGCGAGGTTGCATTGGGATCGGTCACTCGGCTGCCACGCATCATTCGGGAAGCTACTACGGGATGCTCGCGCAAGTCCCCGGATTGCGAGTCGTAGTCCCGTCGATGGCATCGGATGCCAAAGGATTGCTCAAGCATGCGCTACGCTGCGACGATCCTGTGTTATTTTTGGAACACCGTGAAATACTCCAGACCAAGGAAGCCGTCCCTGAGGGGGAGTACGAGATCGAGTTTGGAAACGCTCGCATCATTCGATCGGGGGATTCGGTGACCGTGGTTGCGTTGGCTAGGATGGTCCATTTGACCCTCTCGGTTTGCGATGCGTTGCAAAAGGATGGCATTAGTGTCGATTTGATCGATCCGCGAACCATCACGCCGTTGGATACCGAAACGATTTTGGAGTCACTTAAGAAAACAGGTCGATTGCTCGTGGTGGACGAAGCTCCAGCACACTGTGGCTTTAGCGCGGAGATAGCCGCAAAGATGGCCGATGTAGGCTTTGATGAACTCGATGCACCCATACGACGATTAACCGGGTTGTTTTGTCCGACTCCCTATAGCCCATCGCTGGAGAAAGTCGTCGTGCCAACGGCATCGTGCATTGAGCAAGCAATTCGAGAACTGATGGAGGAATAAGCGATGGCCGAAGAAATACGATTTCCTCGTTTGGGATGGTCGATGGAGGAAGGTCGATTTGTGGGTTGGTTGCGCACGAGTGGGGAGAGCATTCGCGAAGGGGAACCGCTCTTTGAAATGGAGGGAGAGAAGGCGGTTCAGGAGATTGAATCCATAGGCTCAGGGATTCTGTTTATCCCGGAAACAGCCCCAGGACCTGATACGGTGATCGGGGTTGGAGCCGTATTGGGGTATCTGCTAGCGCCAGGAGAAGCTCCTCCGGGGTCCGGATCCGCGGGAACAGGTCCACATGGAATCGATCACGATAGTTCGCCGCAGGATCAACTTCTGGCGGGAGGTTTAGGTTTGCCCGAAGATCCGTCGAGTGCTGGAGCGGAGATATCCGCGGGATCGGTAGTTCCGGGCGGTCCGGCTTCTCCATCGGTAAGGCGACAAGCGAGGCAGATGGGGGTCGAT